>JAFPTE010000124.1 GCA_017400415.1 Oscillospiraceae bacterium | reverse complement strand
TAGGGAGCCATCTTGGGGTTCCAGCGTCTGGTCTGGTGGCCGAAGTGGACACCGGCTTCCAGCAGCTGCTTCATGGAAACTACGGACATTGTGCTTTTCTCCTTTTCAAATTTGTTTTTACCTCCACCGGCTTCCGGGAGTACCCACCCGAAGGCACCGGGCGCTCTATCCGCCGGTGTGCGTAATCTGGAAAATCCAGCAAGCGTAACTATAACAAATACGGCGCATAAAATCAAGTCTTTTTTTCAAGTTTTTCAGATTTTTTTAAAAAAATATATTGACAAGAGGCGCCGGATGGGGTATTATACCCGGGTACAAAGAAGAAGGAACGGCGTCCCCGTCCTCACCCTGCCGGATACCGAGCAGCGGTCAACATCGTTTATGAGCCCGCAATGGGGCTTTTTCGGTGCGTGGATGCCATTCCGGTGTCCGCGTCTTTTTATTTGGAGGTGTTTTAAGATCGCTACTTTAGACCATCAGATTAACGAGGAGATCACTGATAAGGAGATTCGTCTCATCAGTGACGACGGAACTCAGCTTGGGCTCATGAGCGCCCAGGAGGCCCTGGATATTGCAGTTGAGCGGGGTCTGGACCTTGTCAAAATCTCTCCCAACGCCGTGCCCCCTGTCTGCCGCCTTATGGATTACGGCAAGTACAGATTCGAGCAGGCGAAGCGGGAGCGTGAGGCCCGGAAGAATCAGCGCATTATCGAGGTCAAGGAGATTCGTATGTCTCCCGGCATCGGAGATAACGACTTTAACGTCAAGCTCCGTAACGGCTCCAAGTTCCTTCAGGATGGAGACCGGCTGAAGGTCACGATCCGCTTCAGAGGAAGAGAGATGGCCCACACCCAGATCGGTGAGGAGCTTCTCAACAGCTTTGCCGCCGCCTGCTCCGGCTTTGCCGTTCTTGACAAGGCTCCCAAGCTGGAAGGCCGCAACATGAGCATTTTCCTCTCACCCAAGTGTTCCAAGTAAAAAGTCAAAAGCCCATCCGCCGCATGCGGCAAAAATAATCGGAAGGAGAAACGAAAGATGCCTAAAATCAAGACCCACAGCGGGGCCAAGAAGAGATTCAATCTCACGAAAAACGGCAAGGTAAAGCGTGCCCACGCTTTCAAGAGCCACATCCTGAACAAGAAAACCACCAAGCGCAAGAGGGGCCTCCGCAAGGGGACTTATGCCGACGTTACCAACGAGGCTGCTATCAAGCGCATGATCCTGTATAAATAAGGAGGGACTCTGAAATGGCGAGAATTAAGGGCGCAATGATGACCCGTAAGAGAAGAAACAAGATCCTGAGACTGGCCAAGGGCTACTGGGGTGCAAAATCCAAGCACTTCAAGATGGCTAACCAGGCCGTTATGAAGAGCCTGACCTACGCTTACGTAGGCCGCAAGGCGAAGAAGCGTGACTTCCGCAAGCTGTGGATCACCCGCATCTCCGCTGCCTGCAAGGCTAACGGCGTGAATTACTCCACCTTTATGCACGGCCTCAAGCTGGCCGGCGTGGAGATGAACCGCAAGATGCTCTCCGAGATGGCTATTCATGAGCCTGCCGCCTTCACCGAGCTTGTGAAGGTCGCCAAGGACGCTCAGTAACTTATATCTCATAAAATATCCGGAGCCGATTTCGGCTCCGGATTTTCTTTATTTTCCCTTGATGATGGGCGATAGTCTCTTGTAGATCAGGGCCGTCAGGCCGGCGTCCAGGAGGCCCTTCAGAAACGTAAAGGGCAGGTTGAAGACCACAAGGCAGGAGAGCAGACTGTTCACTCCCCCGAAGATGGCCTGGTAGGCGGCGATGATCTTTTCCAGGGGCATGAGATTCATGTAAAAGGGGTAGGTTATGAAATAGTTGATAGGCACGCTGAGAACGGCCATGAACGCCGCACCTATGAGGGAGCCCAGAAGGGCGCCCTTTTTGGTCCTGTTTTTCATGTAGATAAGCCCGGCGGTAAAGGTGAACACAGCGCCCAGCAGGAAGTTGGAAAGCTCCCCTACCCCGCCGGTCGTGGTGACCAGCAGGTGCAGCAGGTTTTTCACCAGGCACACGGCCACTCCGCAGACCGGGCCCAGGGCAAAGGCGCCGATAAGGGCCGGCAGCTCCGACACATCCAGCTTTATAAAGCCGGGCATGAAGGGCACGGAGAAGTCCAGCAGCATGAGAATGTAGCTCACGGCGGAGAGGATTGCGGTAACGACGATAAAGCGGGCGTGGGAAATGCGGGTCTTCTGTTCCATAGGTCATACCTCCAAAAATAATACACCCGATCACGCATCGACCGAGTGCAGCAAAGGAGGCAAAGCCCCCGTCTCCTCTCATCCGGACTATACCGTCGGTCACGGAATCGCACCGTGTCAGCTTTCGCTCGCAGACTTTACTGCCGGTCGGGAATCTCACCCTGCCCCGAAGACGCATGATATTTGGTTTGTTTTTTCATTATATACCCCTGCAGGTGAAAACGCAACACTTTTATTTCTGTTGCAAAAGCTCCCCCGGCTGTGTTACAATATGCCGGAGAGGCGGTGATATAATGGAGTGGCATTTTCCCGGCCAGACCTGTGCCTTTACGGGGCACCGGCCGGAGAAGCTCCCCTGGGGCACCCGGGAGACGGATCCCCGGTGCATTGACCTTAAAAAGCGCATAAGGGACGCCTGCGAGGCGGTGTACACCATGGGCGTGCGCCACTTCATCTGCGGCATGGCCCAGGGCTGCGACACCTACTTCTGCGAGGAGCTCATCGCCCTGCGGAAGGAGGGCCGGGAGTTCACCATCGAGGCCGCCATCCCCTGCGAGGAGCAGAGCTCCCGCTGGACCAGCCAGGACAGAGTGCGGTATTACCGGCTCCTGGAGGAGTGCGACGAGAAAACCGTCATCTCCCCTCACTACACCCCGGACTGCATGGCCAGGCGGAATCACTATATGGTGGACAACGCAGCCTTTCTCATCGCCTGCACCGGCGGAGCTCAGGGCGGCGCAGAGGCCACGGTCCGCTACGCCCGGCAGCAGGGCCTGGATATAATCAGAATCGACACGCAGCTATAAAAGCAGCCTCCGGTTTAGCCGGAGGATTTTTTATTGGGCGTATTTTGCACCTTCAAGGAAGATATCCCCGCCCCGGCAGTCGATGCCCACGATAAGGGGCAGGTCCCGGACCTCCAGCCGCTTCAGGCTCTCACAGCCCAGGTCCAGGAAGGCGATTTCCTTCAGGGATACAATGCTCTTGGCGATAAGGGCGCCGGCGCCGCCGGTGGCGCAAAGGTACACGGCGCCGTTTTTAACGATGCTGTCCTTCACCGCCTGGCTTCTGGGCCCCTTCCCTATCATAGCCGCCAGACCCAGCTCCAGGAGCCTGGGGGTGAAGCCGTCCATTCTTCCGGAGGTGGTGGGCCCGCAGGACAGGGTGGGCATATCCCCCCGGCCGGGGGTGGGCCCGGCGTAGTAGATTACGGCGTCCTTTATTTCCAGGGGCAGCTCCTCCCCGGCATCCAGAAGCCGGAACAGGGCCAGATGGGCCTGGTCCCGGGCGGTGTAGATGGTGCCGGAAAGATATACCCGGTCCCCTGCCCGAAGCGAGGGGGCGGCGGAGCGGAGCTCAGCGGTGTTCAGGCGATATTCAGCCATTTTTCTGGTCCTCTATCTTCTGCCGCATAGCCCTGAGCCGCACCTCCAGCTCATCGGCAAGGCCCGCCACGCCGTCCATGCTCATCTCAAAGCGGCGGCGGGAGTTTGTCACGTTGACGGCCATATCGGCCTTGATTTCGGCGCAGCGGCCCAGAAGCTCATCCACCAGGCCGGCGGCGCTGTCCAGATCCTGGCTCCGGCGGGAGAAGGTCTTCTCCTGCTCTGCGGCCAGCTGTGCCTCAAGGCCGGTGATATTTGAAGAGAGCTCCTCTTCCCTTCTCCGAGCCTCCTCGTCGGCCCGGGTCAGCTTAAGCTCATACTCTGCCCGCAGCTCCTCCAGGGCAGAGGCCTGCTCCTGACGGAGGGCGGCCAGCTCCTGCTCCTTCTCCTGCCGGAGATTTGTGACCGAGGCCAGGAGGGCGGAATTCTCCTCCTCCAAAGTGGATAAGCGCTCCGCCAGGGAATCCCTCTCCTCCTGGAGAGCGTTAAACTGGGCCGCAGCGGTCTCTATGTAGTTTATGACGTCTTTTCTGTCAAAGCCGCCGAAGACCTGTCCCCGGAAGCTGCCCTTTTCTTCCTCCATGGTTGCACCTGCCTTTTGCTTTTTTCTTAGATTTTAGCACATTCGTCATTTTTTTACAATATCTATGCTTTACAAGTTGCGAAAAAAATGTTATAATACCTCTCGTTCCGTGAGAAACAAACTTCATATGCGCCCGTAGCTCAGCTGGATAGAGTGACAGACTCCGACTCTGTAGGCCATGCGTTCGAATCGCACCGGGCGTGCCAGAAAGGAAAAGCACCCTTTTAGAGGGTGCTTTTTCTTTCTGCCCGGGGTGATGAGAACGCCGTTCGATAAGTGACGCCCCAAGAGTGCGAGCCGTTAGGCGATGCACGATTGGCTAGGCGGAACTTATGCCGCAGGCATCGCACCGGGCGTGCCAGAAAGAAAAAGCACTGCGAAGGCAGTGCTTTTTCTTTTTGTTTGTTCTCCTTTAACTTTTTCTCTGCGGCACTGTTGAAAAAGGCAGAAAACGTGATATAATCATACCAGATTATATGAAATCGAGGCGGGATTGTGAAGCTTGACGCACTTTTGGAGCTCATATTGGCTATCGCCCTGCTGATAGAGTCCGGGACCGGGGCGCTGCCGGCGGAGAATACGGCGGAGCCGGAGCCTGCGGCGGTGGTGGAGTATGTCCTTCCGGAGGTGGACCGGGACATGATACGCTCGCGGGAGCGGAATACCCTCCACACCTGGGGTGAGTTTACCCCGGAGCAGCAGGAGGACCTGGACAAAATCTCGGAAATCCTGGCAGGCTACGAAAAGCCCATCAGCGTCATCGCCTATCCCCTGGACGGGGAAAACGGCTTCTCCTACAATTCCCGCAGCGAATACTTCTCCGCCTGCACCATCAAGGCGGCATACATCCTCTCCCTCTGCAAATATCTGGAGCAGGAAAACTACGACCCGGCCACCCTGCTGACCTATAAGGAGGAGCACTACTTCGAGGGCTCCGGCAAAATACGCTACTCCGAATTCGGCACCCAATATTCCGTTGAATATCTTATAAACCAGGCACTGTCCATCAGCGACAACGTGGCCTACCGTATTCTGCTGGACAACTTCGGCCGCACCATCCACAACGACTATATGGATGAGCTGGGCTGCAGGCACCTGAAGACCAACAACATGTGGGCACCCTACGCCACCGCCGAGGACTTCATCGTTATCTGGCGGGAGCTTTATCTGTATTTCCAGACAGATACTGCCTACTCCCGGCTGTACAAACGCTCCTGCACAGGCTCCGCCTCCAACTATCTGGCCTCCGACATGAAGGAATGGCCCTGCTCCCACAAGTCCGGCCATAACTACGGCTCAAACCCCTGCTATAACGACGTTATTCTGGTCTGGAAGGACCGGCCCTATATCCTGGCAGTCTTCACCGCCTCCGAGGGTGACAAGCAGGACAGGACCGTAGTCAAGGGCATTGCGGATATCGTGAATTATTCTCTCTACTGAAATCCCGCAGCTGCGGATTTTTCTTGCCATTTTCCAAAAGCCGTGTATAATGTAGGCAGTTGACTGCACTTTGGTTTTTCCATTACTGAAAGGAGCATTGAGATGAGCGGAATTGAGAGAGTCTGCAAATTCCTTGAGGAGGCAGGCATCTATTACCTGGCCACGGTGGAGGGAGACCAGCCCCGTGTGAGACCCTTCGGCACGGTGCTGCTGTACGGAGGCCGCCTCTATATCCAGACCGGCAAGATCAAGCCCGTGTCCCATCAGCTGGCCAACAACCCCAAGGCTGAGATATGCGCCTTCAAGGACGGCGTCTGGCTGCGTGTCACCGGCGAGCTTGCCAATGACGAGGATCTGGGCCCCGCCAAGGCCATGCTGACGAAAATGCCCAGCCTGAAGGCCATGTACGCCCCCGGCGACGGAAACATGCAGATGCTGTACTTCAAGGAGGCCACTGCTGTTTTCAGCTCCTTCACCGCCCCTCCCGACGCCCTGACCTTCTGATCAGTCAAACTCTCGCCCCGCCCGGTGCGGGGCGTTTTTTGTCGCTTTTGTATATGCTTCTTGCGAGATTGTGGCTTTATTTTCGTACAAAATGACGTTATACTTATGCTGAAACAATAAAAATGTGAGGTGCCCTATGGAACACAGAAACCCGCTCCAGTCTACGGATACGGAGAACAAGTTCATCACCTTCGGCGAGATAATGCTCCGTCTGACCCCTCCCAACTACGGCAAAATCCGGGTGGCCACACAGTTTGAGGCCAGCTACGGCGGCAGCGAGGCCAACATCGCCCTGGCTCTGGCAAACCTGGGAGTGGACAGCACCTTTTTCTCCGTGGTGCCCAACAACTCCCTGGGCAAAAGCGCCGTCCGCTGGCTCCGCTCCAACGACGTACACTGCACCCCCGTTATCCTCTCCTCCCCGGAGGAGACCCCCACCAACCGCCTGGGCACCTACTACCTGGAGACCGGCTACGGAATCCGGCCCAGCAAGGTAACCTACGATCGGAAGCACTCCGCCATCTCCGAATACGACTTCTCCGGCGTGGATCTGGATGAGCTGCTGGACGGCTTCACCTGGCTCCATCTGTCCGGCATCACCCCGGCTCTGAGCCCCAGCTGCGGCGACTTTATCCTGCGGTGCATGGAGAAGGCCAAGGAAAAGGGCCTCACCGTCAGCTTTGACGGCAACTACCGGAAGTTCCTGTGGACCTGGGACCAGGCCCGGGATTTCTGCACCAGATGCCTGCCCTTTGTGGACGTGCTCTTCGGCACGGAGCCCTACCACCTGTGGAAGGACGAAAACGACCACTCCAAGGGCGATATAAAGGACGGCGAGAGCCGCCAGCCCAGCTATGAGGAGCAGGACGAGGTCTTCAACGCCTTTATCTCCCGCTACCCCAACATTAAGTGCATCGCCCGCCATGTGCGCTATGTCCACTCCGGCTCCGAAAACAGCCTTATGGCCTACATGTGGTACCAGGGCCACACCTTCGAGAGCAAGCTCTTCACCTTCACCATCCTGGACCGTGTGGGCGGCGGCGACGCCTTTGCCTCCGGCCTTATCTACGCCATGATGAAGGGCTTCAAGCCCATGGATATGGTGAACTTCGCCGTGGCCTCCAGCGTTATAAAGCACACCATCCACGGGGACGGCAACATCACCGACGACGTGGACAGCATCAGGAACCTTATGAACATGAATTACGACATAAAGAGATAACAAAACGGGGCGCCGCTTGGGCGTCCCGTCACTCTTTCTCTGAGAGCTTTTTTATTTTCAATATAAGCGGCACTGCCGCCAGAGCGGAGAGGAGCCCGGCGCTTACGTTGGACACCATCATGGTTATTCCAACGGCCTCGTGGTCCACATCGGTGTAGGTCTGCAGATACCAGAGCACCGGAATGCGGAAGACGAACACCCGCACCACGTTCAGAACAGTCACCGTCTTTGCCCAGCCGTAGCCCAGAAGCAGGGCGTTCACGGAGCAGCTGAGCCCCAGTGTTATGTAACCTATCATCTCCCACCGGTGGATATCCACAATCATGTCACGAAAGCCCAGGTCAAGGGAATTTTTGGACCTGGCGAATATCTCCGCCAGCCAGGGCAGGCAGAACGAAACGATTATGTAACCCGCAAGCCCGATGAGCACGTTTACAAGGGTGAGCCACCAAAAGAGCCCCAGAGTGCGGCTGTACTTCCCTGCCCCGCGGTTCTGGCTGATGAGGGCGGAGGCTCCGTCCTGGAAGCCGGCGTGCCAGTTGGTGGTCAGGCCGCCGATATTGTTGGACATGCCCAGGGCGCCGGCGGTCAGGGCGCCGTATACCCCGGCCATGCTGTTGACGATGACCTTGCCGGACTGGAAAAGCAGCTTTTCCGCCACCACGGGACCGGAGATTTTCAGCATGGGGGCCGCAGTCTCGCCGCCGAAGCTTATGCTGCCGGCGCTCACCCGGAAGGCCCCCTCGTCCGTCAGCATGCGAATCACCGCAAAGGCCGTCAGGGCCAGCTGGGAAATGAGCGTGGCCACGGCGATCATCATGACTCCCTGGTCCAGCACGTAGATGAACAGGGCTGACAGCAGGAGCTTCAGAACTATTACCGCCACATTTATGAGCATTATCATCCTTGAGTGGCCCCGGCTGCGCTCGATGGCGATGTACACCGTGTTGAAAAAGCCCACCACCAGGGAGAGAATCTCCACCCGGAAGTAGCCTGTGCCCTTGGAAATAAGGTCCTCCGGGGTCTGCAGAAGCCGCAGGAAGGGCACCGCAAAGGGTATGAGCACAGCGCAGATAATCGCGCTGAGAATAATCACAAGGGCGTAGAGGGTGCTGGTGCGCCGGCGGACCAGGTCATAGTCACCCTGGCCGTAGGCCTCGGATATTTTTATGCTGCCGCCTACTGCCAGGCCGGAGCCCAGAGCCGTTATCATAAGGGTTATCTGGCTCAGAACGGACACGGCGGATACGGCGTCGGAGCCGATGTGGGCGGCCATAAGGGCGTCCAGCAGCTTGAAAATCTGCTGCAGGGCCATATACACCGCCAGAGGGCCGCAGACAATCATTATAAGGCGCAATGGATGGGCCTCCAGGGCATACTGCCTGAAGGCCTCATCCTTTTTTGATACATTCACAGAACTACTCCGTCCTTGAAGATGGAGATCTCACGGAAGCCGTTCTCCTCCGCCCGGGTCTTTTTGCCGGAGGCCACCTGGCAGACCAGAGTCATAAGGTCCTCTGCGGCCTCGTCAATGGTCCTGTCCCCGTCCGCAACCACTCCGGCGTTGAAGTCTATCCACCGGCTCTTTTTGACGGCAAGAGGGGTATTGGTGGCGATTTTCATGGTGGGAGCCGGAGCGCCGAAGGGGGTGCCCCGTCCGGTGGTGAAGAGAATCATGTGGGCTCCGGCGGCGGTGAGGGCCGTGGCGGATACCAGGTCGTTGCCCGGGCCGTACAGCATATTGAGGCCCTTGGCGGTGACGGCGTCCCCGTAGCCTATAACGTCGCAGATGGGATAGGAGCCGCCCTTCTGAACGCAGCCGCAGCTCTTATCCTCCAGGGTGGTTATGCCGCCCTGCTTGTTGCCGGGGCTGGGATTATCGTACACCACCTCATTGTGGCTGATGAAGTAGTTCTTGAAGCCGTTGAGCATCCGGTCCGCCTTGGCGAAGACCTCCGGGCTCACGCAGCGGTTCATAAGGAAGCCCTCGGCGCCGAACATCTCCGGCACCTCCGTGAGGACGGTGCTGCCGCCCATGGCGCAGAGCATATCGGAGAAGCGGCCCACGGTGGGGTTGGCGGTTATGCCGGAGAGGCCGTCGGACCCGCCGCACTTCATGCCCACCACCAGCTCGGAGACAGGAAGCTCCTCCCGCTCAAACCGGCCTGCATAGTCCGCAAGCTCCTCAAGGATTGCGGAGCCTGCCTCGATCTCGTCCTCCACCTGCTGGCAGGTCAAAAACTTCACACGCTCCGGGTCGAAGTCACCCAACTCCGCCAAAAACTGATCATGGGTCAGGTTTTCGCAGCCCAGGCTCAGCACCAGCACAGCCCCGGCGTTGGGATGGCGCACAAGAGAAGCCAGCAGCTTTCTCGTCTGGGCGTGGTCATGGCCGGTCTGGCTGCAGCCGAAGGGATGGGTAAAGGTGTAAAGTCCGTCAATGCTGCCTGTAACAAGGTGCTGATTTTCGCTCACCAGGGTCTTGGCCACGTCGTTTACGCAGCCCACGGTGGGGATAATCCAAATCTCGTTCCGGGTGGCAGCCCTGCCGTCCTTTCTCCGGTAGCCCATGAAGGTCCGGGGGGCCAGCTTTTCCGGGAAGCGGAAGCTGGGGTTATAGCAGTACTCCACCTGGCCGGAGAGGTTTGTTTTCATGTTGTGGGTATGGACCCAGGTGCCGGGGGCCAGGTCCTGGGTG
>JAFPTE010000123.1 GCA_017400415.1 Oscillospiraceae bacterium | reverse complement strand
GGCCCTATTTTACCGCAAAAGGCCGCCCCCTGTAAAGAGCGGAGCGGAATTTTTCAAAAAACAAAGCGTATATATTGCGTTCTGTGACGGTTATGAGCGCTTTATGATGTATAATTAGCGTGTATCTCTATACAATCATCACACTGCGGCACAGGGAAAAGGACAAAGAAAAATCGGGGCGCAGCGGCTAATCGGGGCCGGGCCCGGGATTAAGGAGAACCGTTATGAAAAGCCCGTTTGGAAAAGAGAGCATGGAGCGCATTTCCTCGCCGGAGGACCTGAGCGATTATCTCCACGTCACCACCCCCGCAACCTGGGTGGTGCTGACGGCGGTGGTCCTTCTGCTGGCAGGCCTTCTGGTCTGGAGCAGCGTGACGGCGGTGGAGAGCTATGCATACGGCAGCGCCCAGGTGCGCAGCGGCGTGCTGACCATAAGCTTTGACGATGCGGAGCAGGCCTCCCGGGTCCGGGAGGGTATGAACGTAAAGGTGGGCGGCACGGTCGCCACGGTCCTCTCCGTCGGCAGCGATGACAGCGGCAGGCCCATCGCCATCGCAAACGTCAACCTGCCGGACGGGGCCTATGAGGCCAGGGTGGGCTACAGAAGCACCCAGATTATAGAGCTGCTCTTCAACTGATGCGGAATACGCCATTAAGGGATTAATTGGGAATTGCGAATTGTTTAACTGGTGGTGTGGGGTTTGGTAAAAGGTAAAGTCGGAAACGGCAGGGTCGCCGGAGTGCCGGTGGTAATGCAGATGGAGGCGCTGGAGTGCGGCGCCGCCTGTCTGACCATGGTGCTGGCCTACTATGAAAAGTGGGTCCCCCTGGAGCAGGTCCGGGTGGACTGCGGCGTTTCCCGGGACGGCTCCAAGGCTAAAAACATATTGAACGCCGCCAGAAGCTACGGCCTTGAAGCCAGGGGCTTCCGCTCAGGCTCTGAGGCGCTGCGGAAGAGCGGGGAGTTTCCCTGCATCGTCCACTGGAATTACAGCCACTTTGTGGTCCTCTGCGGCTTTCGCGGGAAGTACGCCTTCATAAACGACCCTGCCCGGGGCAGCGTGAAGGTGACAACAGAGGAATTTGAAAAGTCCTTTACGGGCGTTGTGCTGACCTTCACCCCCGGCGAGCAGTTCCGGCCCGGCGGAAAGCAGGCAAGCGTCCTGTCCTTCGCCCGGAAGTCTCTGGAGGGAGCCTGGGGCGCAGTGGCCTTCGTCATGCTCACCAGCCTGATAGGCTACCTGTTCACGGTCATCAACCCGGCCCTGTCCCGGTTCTTCGTGGACCGGCTGCTGACGGGGGAGAACAGGGAGCTCCTTCTGCCTTTTATCGTAATTGCGGTTTTTGCCGCCCTGCTGCAGATTATCACGGAGGCCGTCAGAGCAGTTTTTGCCCTGCGGATAAACGGCAAGATGGCCGTTGTGGGCAGCGGCACCTTCATGTGGAAGCTCCTGCGGCTGCCTATGGAGTTTTACTCCCAGCGCATGGCCGGCGATATACAGACCCGCCAGGCCGCCAACTCCACCGTCGCCGCCACCCTTGTCAACACCATCTCGCCCCTGGCCCTGAGCGCCCTGATGATGGTCTTTTACCTGGCTGTCATGCTGCGCTACAGCCCGCTTCTTACCCTTGTGGGCCTTGTGAGCATCGCCCTGAACCTGTGGATAAGCAGGCTCATCTCCGAAAAGCGCATCAATATCACCCGGGTGATGATGCGGGATAACGGCAGGCTTGCGGCGGCCACGGTCTCCGGCATCCAGATGATAGAGACCATCAAGGCCAGCGGCTCCGAGGACGGCTATTTCCGCAGATGGGGAGACTATCAGGCCTCCGTCAATGCCCGGATTACGGAGTTTGTGAAGCTCAATCAGTATCTGGGCGTGGTGCCCGCCTTCATAACCGCCCTGGCCAATGCCCTCGTGCTGGTCCTGGGCGTGTGGCTGGCCATGGAGGGGCACTTCACCCTGGGCATGGTCACGGCCTTCCAGGGCTTTCTGGCCGCCTTCATGAGCCCGGCCATGCAGCTTGTCACCGCCGGCCGGCAGATACAGGAGATGCGCACCCAGATGGAGCGCATTGAGGACGTTATGGAGTACCCGGAGGACAGCTGCTTCCAAGCTGCGCCGGAGTCCGGGGAGGAGGCCTACGATAAGCTCACGGGCCTTGTGGAGCTCAAAAACGTCACCTTCGGCTACTCACGGCTGGACCCTCCCCTTATGGAGAACTTTTCGATGACCGTAAGGCCCGGCGGATGCGTGGCTCTGGTGGGCGCCTCCGGCTGCGGAAAGAGCACCATTGCCAAGCTCATCTCCGGCCTTTACGAGCCCTGGAGCGGGGAGATACTGTTTGACGGCAGGCCCATATCGCAGATCGACCGGGACGTTTTTACAAGCAGCGTTGCGGTGGTGGACCAGGATATAATCCTCTTCGACGACACCGTTGCGAACAACATCAGAATGTGGGACGACGCCATTGAGAATTTTGAGGTGATCCTGGCCTGCAGGGACGCCCAGATTCATGACGATATCATGGCCCGGCCCGGCGGGTACCAGGGCAGAATCTCCGAGGGAGGGCAGGACCTCTCCGGCGGTCAGCGCCAGCGGCTGGAGATAGCCCGGGTGCTGGCTCAGGACCCCCACGTTGTGATTATGGACGAGGCCACCAGTGCTCTTGACGCCAGAACGGAGTTTGAGCTTGTGAAGGCGGTCCGGGAGCGGGGCGTGGCCTGCATCATGATTGCCCACCGGCTCTCTACCATCCGGGATGCGGACGAGATAATCGTCCTGGACCACGGCAAGGTGGTCGAGCGGGGCACCCATGAGGAGCTCTTCGCCAAGGGCGGCTATTACGCTGAGCTTATATCCAATGATTGAGGAAAGGAGTGGCTTTGGTGGGCTGGTTTGACGAACAAATCAGGCTTCGCAAGCGCAGAGACAGCGAAGTGTTTGAGGACTCTCTTCTGGAGATGTCCTCCGCCGTGCTTGGAAAAAGAATATCCGATGCCCTGCGGGACAAGCGCATTGTGACCAAGGCCGCCATAGACGATATTCTGAAATATTACCACTGCAGGCCCGTGGAGCTGCCCTCCTCCGTCACGGATCCGGAGGAGCAGCTGGACTACGCCCTGCGGCCCCACGGCATCATGCGGCGGACCGTGACCCTGCAGGAAAACTGGTACAGGGACACCTTCGTCCCCATGCTGGGCATCCGCCGGGAGGACGGCCTGCCTGTGGCCCTGCTGCCGGAGAAATACGGCGGCTATTACTGGCTGAACGCCGCCGGGGACAGGGTCTCCGCCGGAAAGGCCACCGTCTCCCAGCTGGAGGAGGAGGCAATCTGCTTCTATAAGCCCCTGCCTCAGCGGGCTCTGGATATCCCGGACCTGATGGCGTATATGAAGGACTGCCTGAATTTTTACGATTACGTAGCAGTCATCCTTCTGACGGTTATGGTGACGCTGGCGGGCATGATGCTCCCACGCATCACAAAGCTTCTGACGGGCTTCGTTGTGGAAAGCGGCAGCTCCGTCATGCTCTGGAGCACGGCGGTGTTCCTCCTCTGCGTGCTCATATCCTCCCAGCTTCTGGCGGCATCCCGGGAGCTGGCCATGAACCGGATCCAGATAAAGGTTGCCCTGCCTATGGAGGCGGCCATGATGTCCCGGCTCATGAGCCTTCCCACGCACTTTTTCAAAAATTTCAACGCAGGAAACCTGGCCAGCCGCAGCGGCGGCATCAACCGCCTTTGTCTGCTGCTTCTGGGGGGAGTCTTCTCCCTGGGAGTCACTGCCCTGGCGTCCCTGCTCTACATAAACCAGCTGTTCCTGTATGCACCTGCCCTGGGGGGTCCGGCGGTGGTCGTCATTGTGCTGACGGCGGCGGTTTCCATCCTGACGGGCCTTGTCAGGATGAAGGAGGACCGGCAGCTGCTCAGATGCACCGCCGAGGAGAGCGGCATAAGCTTCGCCATTATCTCCGGCATTCAGAAGATAAAGCTGGCCGGTGCGGAGAAGCGGGCCTTCGCCAAGTGGGCCCGGAGCTATGCGGCAGGGTCCCGGATAGAGTATAACCCGCCCTTCCTGCTGAAAATAAGCTCCGCCCTTATTATGGCCATACCCCTTTTGGGCCTGGCGGTCATCTATTACCTGGCCACGGAGGCGGGGGTAAGCCCCTCTTCCTACCTGGCCTTCAGCGCAGCCTACGGGGCAGTCACCGGGGCCTTCGGCGCCTTCGCCTCCATAACCGCCTCCGCAGCACAGATCGGGCCGATCCTGGAAATGGCGGAGCCCATTCTGAAGGCGGAGCCGGAGATGACCGCCGAGAAGGAGATAGTGACCCGGCTTTCCGGCCGGATAGAGCTGAGCCGTGTGTCCTTCCGCTACCGGGAAAATCTGCCCAACATCATTGACGACCTGAGCCTCAGCATAAAGGCCGGGGAGTACGTGGCCATCGTGGGCAGGACCGGCTGCGGCAAGAGCACCCTCATGCGGCTGCTCCTGGGCTTCGAGACCCCCCAGAAGGGGGAGATTTACTACGACCGGAAGGAAATCCGCTCCCTGGACCTCCAGTCCCTGCGGCGGAAAATGGGCGTGGTAATCCAGAACGGCAGCCTGTTTTTGGGTGATATTTACTCCAACATCACGGTCTCCGCCCCCCATCTGTCCATGGAGGACGCCTGGGCGGCTGCAGAGACCGCCGGCATTGCGGAGGATATCCGCTCCATGCCCATGGGCATGCGCACCATTATCGGCGAGGGCCAGGGCGGCATCTCCGGGGGGCAGAAGCAGCGCATCATGATCGCCAGGGCCATTGCCCCCAAGCCCAAAATCCTGATTTTTGACGAGGCCACCAGTGCCCTGGACAACAAGACCCAGAAGCAGGTGTCCCAGGCCCTGGATAACCTGGGCTGCACCCGCATCGTCATCGCCCACCGGCTCTCCACCATCCGGAACTGTGACCGCATTCTGGTCCTGGAGGGCGGAAGGATAATCGAGGAGGGGACCTATGACGCTCTCCTTGAAAAGGGCGGCTTCTTCGCCGAGCTGGTGGAGCGGCAGAGGATAAATGCATAATGCGAAATGCGAAATGAAAGGCGGTGAGAGAGACGAAGCTTAACAGAATAGTGCTGCTGCCCCTTCTGCTGGCGGCGTTCCTCACTGCGGGCCTTGTCCACGCCCCGCCCGGGGGAGAGGCAGGGACAGATTACATCGTAAAGCTCCGGGAGGAAGCGGCCTGGCTGGGCAGCGGCGGGCCCTTCGAGGTGGTAAGCGAAGGGGAAATGCGCCTTCTGAGAGCCGCCGGGCTTTTGCAGTGGTATGAGCCCGACGGGGAAATGACCCTCCTGGAGGGGGAGACCTCCGCCTATTATTCCGGGGGCAAATGGGATCTGGCCCTCATAAACGCCGACCCGGCCTTTGAAATGGAGGCGCTGGGTCGGGGCGTTCGGGTGGGAATTCTGGACTCCGGCATAAATGAGGTGGAATTCCTGGCCGGCAAGGTCCTGCCCGGCCGCAGCTACATGGAGGACGAGAGCGAAACCGACACCGCCGACAGGTACGGCCACGGCACTCTGGTGGCCGCCCTCATAGCAGGCGAGAGCCCGGAGGGCTATTTGGGCGCCGCTCCGGGGGCAGAGCTTGTGCCCCTTAAAATCACCGACGGCAAGGTCATCACCGTCAGCGCCGTGTGCCGTGCCATCTACGGCGGCATTGACGATTTCGGCTGTCAGATTCTGAATCTGAGCCTGGGCGTCACCTCCGACTTCAACTCCCTGCGGGAGGCGGTAGACTACGCCGCCGAAAAGGGCGTTGTGATCGTGGCCGCCGTGGGCAACAGCGGCAGGACCGGCAAGATGTACCCGGCGGAGTACGAGAGCGTCATCGGCGTGGGCTCCGTGGACGAGAACGGGGAAATCTCCAGCCGCTCCAACCACAACGACAGCGTATTCATCACCGCCCCCGGCGTGAACGTGCGGACGGCAGGCAGGAACGGGGGCTACATCACCACCTCCGGCACCTCCTTCGCCGTGCCCCATGTGACGGCGGCGGCAGCGGTCATGCTGGGCCTGAACCCGGACCTGACCCCGGAAGAAATCGCCGAAACCCTGGCGGAGACCGCCCGGGACGCCGGAGATGAGGGCTGGGACGAGTATTACGGCTACGGCATTCTGGACCTGGGCGCCTGCGCCCGGCAGGTGGGGGGAGAGGCGGATTCCGGCGGGCCGGAAACCCCCTGCAGTTTCCTCTCCTCCACCGTAATCGCCAATTATACGGACAGGGACATAACCTGCACCTATCTTCTGGCGGAATACGACCCGGACGGCACCTGCATTTCCGTCACCGCAAGGCTTCTCACAGTCCCCGCCGGGGATATAGTTCGGGTTGAGCAGCCCCAGGCGGCAAATTACGGTCAGTTCATATATGAGACTGACACCATGAAACCTTTGGCACCAGCGAGAAAATCGCAGTAAATAAAATTTTTTTTAAAAGGAGAATATCAAAATGAAGGACAACAAGATTAAGAATGCTATCAAGCAGGCTCAGGACGCAGTGGACAAGGCAAACAAGGCCCTCTCGGACGTTATGCAGGAGCTGGATGACGACGAGCTGGACGCAGTGGCCGGCGGCGACGACCCCTACGCAGACCGTCCCCGTGTTCCCACCCAGGAAATTGACGACGAACTCCGGGATAGAGCGTAAGCACCGATTCGCAGAGCGCAGTGCGTAATGCGCAATTATTAAACCGAGGGAGAAAGCCCATGAAGCAATTTGCAAAAAGCACTCTTGCAGTACTCCTGGCCCTGGTGATGCTGGCGGGAACCTGCCAGCCGGGCATTGCCTTCGCCATTGACGAGGCAGACAAGGCCCTGAACCCGGCGGAGCATATAGAGCTCACCGTGCCGGAAAAGTTCCGGGACGGCGGCAGCTGGTTCTTCATTGCCCAGGCGGAATATGCCGCCGGGGAGAGAAGCGGCCGGAAAATCTACATTCCCATTCAGCGTACCGGCGACCTGGACTCTGAGGCCCAGGTGGTCCTGAAGGTCTCCGACCTGACCGCCCGGCACGATGTGAACTACACTGTGGAGATATATAAGGAAAAGCTCACGCCGGATATAATCTTCGGCGATATCTCCGTGAAGGACATCGCTCTCAATGCGGACAGCCAGGAGGAGGTCCTGCCCGCCGCCGATGAAAACGAGCTGGGCGAGCTTATCTACGAGGCCGGCGGCGCCGACCTGGTGGACGGCCAGGGCAATGTGGTGGCCGAAATCACCGCCGTGCCTGAAGGCCGGGAAAGCACGGGGGCAGAAAGCACCCGTGAGGAGCCGAAGGAGGAAAGCGCCTCCCAGGCGCTCGCTTCCGATTCGGAGTCTGAGCCCCTCTCCCGTGCAGACCTGCTCCGCCAGGCCAGGGAAACCTTCACCGGCACCGTCTCCGACAGGCAGGAGCTGCCCGGCGGGGACTTTACCGGCCTTTTTGCCCCTCAGGACCCCAACGCCATGACTGAGGATGAGTACAACAAGGCTATGGCCGACGCCTTGGTGGAGGATTACCCCGGCAAGGAATATCTCCTGAGCTTTGCCCCCGGTGAGGAGGCTAAGTTCCTGGTCATCACCCCCAAATACTCCCCTGAGGCTGAGGGCGACGCCCAGATAATGGTCATGCTGAAAGACCCCAGCGAGGGCTACGGCATCGGCGAGGATACAAACCCCGTCTCCGTCACCATCTACGATGAGGACGAGCCGGAGCCCGTCTATGTGAGCATGGCCGACGAGACCGTGGTTGCCAAAAACGGCAAGGCCACCGTCACCGTCACCCGCACGGGCCGCCTGAACGCCATCAAGGGCGTCCGCCTTCAGTCCTGGGGCGGCAGCGCCGTGGAGGGGGACGAGTACAGCGGCGTAGGCGCCACGCTGTACTTCCCCGTGGGCATACAGTCCCGCAGCGTGGATATCCCGGTCTTTCACGGCCAGGAGGAGAAGGACTTCTATCTTTCCATCACGGCCCTTACCGATGAGAAGGTGGAGCGGAAGACCGTCCACGTAATCATCCCCTCCCGCCTTGCGGAAGGCTCCCTTATGGATGCCAACGACGCCTACAGCCGGGTGTGGAGCCGGAAGGTCACCGGACCCATCAACCTGAAGGACGGCTACTTTGAGGGACAGGGCGGCTTTGACAGCGATACTTCCATCTGGCTCAGCACCCCCTCTAACCAACAGGGATATATGTCCAAGTATTTTTACCCCGCCAAGGATTTGGGCTATGCCTATGACGGAGTTTACACAGAGTTTTCAACCTACCTCAACTTCTGCGATGCCGACTCTTGGCTCTCCTTCTGGGATGGAAGTAACGGCACATGCGTGCACATTAACTCCTTTGACAGCGGCGGCAACCACAGGGGACACTGGCTGTGCAACAACTGGGGCAGCCCCAAGGCGCCGGACAAGTTCTCATTGGAAACCAAGAACACCGACAACGAGGGCACAAAATGGAACGACAGCTATGTATCCACCCGGTTCCATGCCGTCTATCTCATCAAGCGTCAGTTTACCGTCACGCTGGAGGACCCGGAGGTCAAGCCCCTCATCGGCCTTCCCGATTCGTTCGTGAAGGATTACTACGAGACGGTGAGTATGGACAATTCCGACAGTAATACCCGTACTCTGTGGACTGACGAGGCCTTTGCCGTCACCGCTACCGTTAAGCAGGGCCCCCTGCGCCTTGTGGGCCTGGAGGCAAAGACTCAGGACGGCAGGTGGTTCCGCATCGTCACCGTCAACGGCACCTCCCAGACCGCCAACCTGACCATGAACGCCGACAACATCAACGCCCTGGCTGCCATGAACGCCATTACATGGCAGAAGGTCACCATGAGCGGCTGGAAGGACTCCTATAAGGGCAAAATTACCGTTCGCCCGGTGTTTGACTACATAAACACCACCGTGGAGCTGGCGGACGACCAGTACGGCAACCTGAAGGTCCAGGCCCCCAACCCCACCCTTCTGTGGGACTTCGGCAAGGACGGCAACATGTCCGGCAAGCTGGGCGTGAACTGGCGCGAGCACCAGGTCTCCTGGACCGAGAGCAATAAGGAGTTCCGGACCTTCACCGCCTCCGGAGACGACCCCTATGTATCCGTTGAGACCCCCGTTGCGGACGCCTCCACGGTCCTCTGGGTGAAGATCCGGGCGAAAACCTCCGGCTCCGGCAGCAGAATGCAGCTCTTTGCCAGCGCCGGCAATGCGGGCCGCAGCATAGGCAACACCTGCTTCAATATTCCCATTACAAACGACGGCCAGTGGCACGAGTACGTGGTGAATATCACCAACGCCAACTGGAAGGGCGTCCTCCGCTGGCTGCGGCTGGATCCCACGGACGGCTGCAGGAGCGGCGACACCGTCGATATTGACTATATCGCCTTCTTTGAAACGGAGGCCAGCGCCAGAGCCTTCCGCTCCGGTGACGGCTTCACCTCCACCCCCGGCATCTATACCTACCACCTGGGCGACGTGGTGACCTTCTCCACCGTGAGCAGCGAGAAGGGCAAGGCGGAGAATATGCTGCCGGACGGCTTCTACTATGCCCGCCGGAAGGGCGGCCCGGACGGCGAGTTCGTAAACTCCACCAGGGAGCACTACATGCGGAACGACAATCCCTATGAGGGCTACCTGGCCTATGAGCTGGACGGCAAGGGCACCGCAGGCAACAAGACCACCGGCGGCGAGATCATAGACGATATGTATTATCGCTTCGAGCCCCGCTTCACCGAGCTGCACAACAGCATCACGGTGCTTGTAAGCGAGAATTATTACAGCCGGTATCTTGACACCTCCAAGGGCCTCTTCGCCGCAGGCAACTACGTGAGCATAGAACACGATGAGCCCAACCGCCGCTACGTTATCGTGGTGGATACGGATATCCTCACCAACGATATCTATGAGCTCACCGCCTATACAAAGGCTCCCGACTCTGTCATTGCCAAGTGGATCACCTCCGACGGCAGGGAGTTCTTCGGCGATACCTTCTACGTCCTCTCCAGCCCCCGCATTGAGGACAACGTGGTCACCCTGGAGGCGGCTTCAGGCAGCCACCTGACCTACGTGACCCTGACGGGCACCGTGGTAACGCCCACCTTCAACCTGGCGGCCCAGCGCAGCGCCACGGACGCAAACCCCGTCCAGAACGCTCTGGTTTCCTACGGCAGCGCCGCCGCCTGGACCGATGAGAACGGCAGCTTCACCCTGCCGGGCGCCATCTACTATGACAGCGACGCCCTCATCCGCTACACCGTCACCTTCAACGGCCTTACCACCATTCAGGAGGCAAAGGTACCCTCCCGCTATGCGGCCAAGCATGACGCCGTCACCCTCTCCGGCAAGACCGTCAAGGCGGTCACCGCCAATGCAGGGACCGTCAAGGTGGCAAACTACACCAACAAGACCGCCCACGTGGACCATATCGAGGTCAAGCAGGACGGCATCATCACGGGCTACAGCACCGGCATGCCCATGAACGGCCAGCGCCTTACCGTGAACGCCTATATTGCCCAGGGCCAGGACTACGCCATGAACGGCGAGACCTACTCCGAGCATATCACGGATGTGACAGCGTACTTCGTCAACCAGACCACCGGCGAGGTCCACGGCGTCTTTTCCTCCAACGTGCCCGCCTCCCAGCAGGGCAGCGCCGCCAAGTGGAGCTATGACGCAAAGAAGGGACTTTTCACCCTGAGAATCACCAGCTTTGACCCGGACCACCCCACCGAGTGGACCTACGGCGACGTGCTCATGATACGCATCACCTCCGACCGGAAGTCCGGCGTCTCCGCCATGGCGGAAAACCAGAACCAGAAGCAGATTTACGATGCGGAGCAGAAAAAGTACGTGGCCGTGGACTTGGACGACAGCGACAAGATACCCATGGTGTACGTCCCCGTCTCCTCCGGCCTGGCTGTCATTGCAGACCCGGACTATAAGCCCAGGACCTTCAATTACAGCGTGGACAACTTCCCGGAGCTCCTTAAGATCGAGCCGCCCACCGACGAGGACGGCAAGCTTATGGACGACGATACCCGCTACAGCTTCGGCTCCTTCCCCTACATAGGCGAGATAACCGCAACGCTGCACGTCTTCACCAAGGTCATATCCAGCCCCTTCCTCTCCGTGGAGGCCCAGATGATCCAGAATGACCTGAATGAAATGGCCGGCGATGCGGTGACCCCGGGCATCTCCGGAGAGGGCTACAGCAAGCAGGATACGGCCTTCGGCCTCAGCGCCTTCTTCAATATCACCGAGACCATGAACGGCGACGTCCGCTTCATGCTCGGCGTTGTGTTGTCCTACGGCGGCGGCAAGGGCTACGAATCCCAGAAAAACCCGTACCGTTCTGCGAGAGATCTGATAGGCGGACTCAGTATTTACTCCGAAGCATTGAAGATAGAAAGAGCCTCAGACCTTATCCGTACTCCGGTAAGCGCGGTAAAGCGCAGCGATTTCGGCGGAGCCTATTTCAAGGTCTCCACCTTCCTGGGCCTCTATCTGGACTACGGCTACGTCTCTATCAGCAAGAACGGCGGCAAAGAGGTCAGCCACGACATGGTCTTCATGGGCGCCGGCGGCTTCATCGGCTTCAATGTTTCAGCGGGCTATACGTACCCCTTCTTTTTCATACTCGGGGTTGTCCCTGTTCCGGCCTATCTGAACGTTGAGGCCGGCATCAAGGGCACCCTCTTCCTGGGCTCCGAGGGCGACCACCAGAAAACCCTTGCCAGCTTCTACACCGAGCCGGAGATGAAGGGCCAGGACTTCAGCTTCAACTTTGAGTTCCAGGGCCGCATCTACGCCACCGGCACCGTCGGCGTGGGTATCTACAAGGTCGTCGGCGCCCGTGTTTCCGTAGGCGTCGGCTTTGAATTCGGCTACTCCAACAACGTGACCAAGTGGTGGCCCAGGCTCTTCGACACGGGCTGGGGCTATACCATGGAGGCCACCTTCGCCGGCACCCTGGACCTTATCTTCACCTCCATCGATGTGTACAGCGCCTCCTGGCCAATGCCCATTGCGGATGGCTTCATCTATTACTTCCAGGAGGTCAAGAGGGCCAATAAGTGCATCCTCTATGTGGAAAACGGCCTCAATGACGAAGACTGCGACGCCAGCGCCTCCGAAAAGTCCACTGCCCGCCAGATGGTGGACGAGCTCAAGAAGATGGTGGACGCAAATGCCCTTTCCGGCGCCGCCGAGGGCAAGAATGACCGGCTTTACGACACCCAGGCCATCAAGAACAAGACCTTCAAGCTGATGAATTACGCCTATGACCATGACATCATCTCCTGGGTCGTGAGGAACACCATCGAGATGAACAAGCAGGGCGGAGCCACAGGCAGCGCCATCAACGCCATCATCGAGGATGAAAACGGCGTGAGCCTGGGCTATCACACCAATGACCACGTGAATTCCAGATGGGTGGCCGGCAACGGCCAGCTCCAGGCGGCCTACAGCGTTGTCAATTCCGTGAAGATCATGGAGGACGCCTACGCACAGCCCTCCAGCAAGATCCTGCCCATCGGCGGCGGCAGATATCTGATGGTGTTCCTGGACGATACGGTCTCCCGTGACAGAATCCAGGCCGCCACTCTGAAATGGACCGTCTACGACGCCAAGGACGACAGCTGGACCGAGCCCCAGACCGTCCAGAACGACCTGACTGCCGACTCAAGGCCCTACCTGGCGGACGCCGGCGACAAGATCGTCCTGACCTGGGCCTCTTCCACGGACGCCAAGTACGCTATGCTCAAGAGCGACATCGCCTCCGAGCTGGCGGCGGCGGAGCTCAGCAGCACGGACGTGGACGTTCAGGAAGCCCTTGAGGCAGACCCCACCAGGGCCATGAGCATCATGGATATCTTCGCAGTGGAGTTTGACAAGGCTTCCGGGACCTTCGGCGCCATAACCCAGCTCACCGACGACGGGGACTATGACGACTATCCCCAGGCGGTCTATGACAGCTCCACCAAGGACTATATCGTAATCTACTACAAGACCGCCGTGGATGACGATGAATCCATCAGCGCGGCGGAAAAGCTCATGAACATGGTTGCCGCCAGCCCCGACCCGGCCAAGACCTACAGCGTCGTTGCCTACATGCTCTATAACGGAACGGAGAAGGACGACAGAGGCACGACCGTTCCCGTGGGCTGGATGACAAACCACATGTTCTACAATGAGCTGCCCTACAAGACCGACGAAAACGGCCAGTACGTGAAGGATGAGAGCGGCAATTACGTCAAGTGGTCCAGCGATGAGTTCATCGCCAAGTACGGCCCGGAGCGCTTCCTGCCCTCCACCATCCTGACCGCCGACGGCACCTACGCCGATCCCCCCATCAACGACCTGACCGTGGCCCCCGGCTACAACGGCCTTGCGGCCTACGCCTTCACGGTGGATAAGGACTTCGATCTGAACACCGCTCAGGACAGGGAGCTTTACGTCCAGTTCTACGACTTTGCAAGACACAGCACCTACGTGCCCATCAAGGTGGGCGGCACAACTACCGCCTATGACGTGGAGTACGACTATGAAGCCGACGATTTCGTGCAGTACAGCTACACGAAGGAGGTTGAGGTGGGCACTCCCCGCCTTATCCGCAACGGCGGCAGCACCTATCTGTTCTGGCGTGAGGAAGGGAACAGCCTCCGTTATCTGAACATCTCCAAGATGCTCAATGACAAGGTTGCCACCAAGGCCGACCCGGGCGAGGACGACTGGACCTGGGCCGTCAGAAGCAACGGCACCTTCGCCACGGACGCCGTGAACGGGCCCTATGAGCCCAAAGTCATGAAGGTGGACTTCGGCTCCGTCCTGACCGCCGACGAGATTGAGATCACGGACTACGAGGTGCTCTCCGACGAGGAGGAGAACCTCTACGTGGTCTGGACCGACGCCGTGACCCACAACGTCACCAATGAGATCGGCGAGACCTATCCCGTGACCGCCCAGGAGATCTACGCCTCCGCCATGATTCACCAGGGTGAGAAGACCGTGACCGTCAAGGACGAGGAAGGCAGCGAGACCACCGGCACCACGGAAACCGTCCGCTGGTCCAAGCCCTACCGGCTCACCAGGGACAACACCTTCAACGACGGCCTTGCCCTGACTCTGGATCCGGACGGCAGCCTGCTCATCGTCCATAACCAGTACTCCAAGCTCACCGCCCAGTCCGAGGAGGAGCTCATCCGGCTCATCACCGAAAAGAAAATCGGAGTCACCGAGGACAAGGAGGGCAACCTCTACGCCCCCACCCTGAGCTACAACTCCCCCGTGAGCCTGATGGTCACCCGCCTGGAGAAGGTGGGCTCCGTTGAGGCTACCATAATGGATTTCTCCGACCAGTACCCGGTGGCCGGCCAGACCGTGACCGTGACCGCCGTTCTGGAGAACGTGGGCCTTACCAACGCCGAGGGCTTCGAGGCGAAGTTCTATGAGTACAAGGACGGCAAGCGGGGCGCTCTCATCGCAACCCGCACCTCCGATGATGAGTTCGTTGTGAACACCGCCAAGTCCGTCACCTTCAACTGGGACGTGCCCGCTGACGGCCCCGAGGGCTATCAGATCGAGGCAGCCGTCCGGGAGAAGAACGGCAGCGGCAGCTACTATGACCCCGTCAGCACCTTCAGCAGCGTGTTCGCCGCCGCCCCCAGCTATTCCGTGGAGGCCACAGAGGCCTTCCAGGAGGGGGATCAGTTCCGTATCCGCTTCACCGCCGCCAACGAGGGCAACCAGAATGCACCGGAGGGCACCTCCGTCAGCATCCGCCTGGTGGGCCTCCACGGTGACCTTGACAGCGAACGCTACGGCAATATCAAGGATGCGGAGCTCTACAATGCGGACCTTACCTCCGACCTCACTGCCAAGACCCTCCGGGAGAGGGCAGATATGGACGCCGTGGCCTTCGCAGACCCGGCAGAGTATCAGGGCGACATTCTGGTGGATATCCCCGCCAGCCTGTTCGATTACTGCGGCTATGACGCCGTCCAGGCAGTCATCACCGACGCTGACGGCAACGTTCTGGCGGAGAGCGACCAGTGCTTCGTGGCCATGGACCAGCCCATGAATCTGACCCTGAACGGCGGCGAGGACATCACCCTTAAGGAGGGCGGCCAGAAGACCGTCACCCTGGACTTCGATACCACCGTCTTTATTGATGACGGTACCGTGGTGTACAGCGTGGACGACGCCTCCGTCGCCTCCGTATCCCCCGAGGGCGTGGTCACCGGTCTTGAGGCCGGCACCGCCACCCTGACCGCCACCCTGCTGCCCAGCGGCAGAACCGACAGCGTGAAGCTTACGGTGAATGAGGCAGAAGGCCCGGAGCTGGAGCTTGACACCACGGACCTGAGACTCACTCTGGACAGCACCGGCAAAATCGGTTACACTGCCTCTGAAAACGCCGCAGTCACCTTCGCCAGCAGCGACGAGAGCGTGGTCACCGTGGACGAGAGCGGCACCGTTACCGCCGTCAGCGAGGGCACAGCCACCGTCACCGTCACCGCCGCAGATGAGGCTACCGGCCGCATCACTGCGAAGACCTGCACGGTCACCGTCAAGGGCAATAAGCTTGACATCATCGTCATCTTCGATGATCCGGAGCCGGAAAAGCCGGGCTACGAGACCTGCGAGAGAGACGAGGAGTGCCCCATGAGCGCCTTTGAGGACCTGAACCTGAAGGCCTGGTACCATGACGGGGTCCACTGGGCTCTTGAAAATGGGGTCATGGCAGGCTACGGCAACGGCAGATTCGTTCCCAACGGCGCCACCAGCAGAGCCATGATAGTCACCATGCTCCACCGCATGGAGGGAGGCCCCATCGTCGTCTCCGATATGGACTTTGCCGACGTGGAGGAGGGCAAGTGGTACACGGAGCCCATACGCTGGGCCGCCGCCAACGGCATCGTCTCCGGCTACGGCAAGGGCAAGTTCGGCCCCAATGACGAGCTTACCAGAGAGCAGCTGGCCACCATCCTCTACCGCTACGCCAAGACGAAGGGCAAGGGCTTTACGGGCATGTGGGCCTTCCGCCTGAAGTATGAGGACGCCGCCGACGTGTCCGACTGGGCCTATGAGGCCATGTGCTGGATGACCATGAACGGCATCATCCAGGGCCTGGACGACGGCCTGCTCCACCCCAAGGGAAGCGCCACCCGTGCCCAGGTTGCTACCATGCTCATGCGCTATGAGGCGCTAATGAAGAAATAACCAAAAAAGGTCCGGCCTCCCTCGGGAGGCCGGACACTGATGCGAGGAAACCAGGATGAGGAAAAAGGCTATAGTATTCCTTATCTGCGCCGCCATAGTGCTGACCTTCAGCCCGGCAGCGGCCGCAGGGGAGGATTCCGGCTTTTTTAATATGGGAGAGGCTCCGGGAGTTGGCATAAGAGCCCTTACAGCCGCCGGAGAGACCGCCCGGGGCTTTCGCCGGGATGCGGACGGGGACGGCACCGCAGACGTGTTTTACCCGGGCTCCGTGGCCCTGGCGGTCACCCTTGGCGAAACCGCCCGTGGGGAGATGTATATCCTGACCCTCTCTTCCTCGGAAAAAATCCTGTACGCAGACCAGCAGACCGGAGGCGGCGAGCTGGAATTTTCCGTAAAATTCACCCTTCCCGAAAGCCCTGCGGAGCTTGTGCTGAACATAGGAAGCACTGCGGCGGGCTTTGAAAAAATCGCCGTCACCCTGTTCTATACCCCCTCGGCGCCGCCGGCCGACACAGAGCCGGAGCCTGTTTACGTGCCGGTGCCCCTGCCGGAGCCTGCGGAGCCTCCCTACGCCGCCTGCGAGCGGGGAGAGGAGTGCCCTCTGGCCGCCTTTTCGGACCTGAACGTGAACGCCTGGTACCATGACGGGGTCCACTGGGCCCTGGAAAACGGGGTCATGGCAGGCTACGGCGGCGGGAAATTTCTCCCCGGCGGCACCGCCAGCCGGGCCATGATAGTCACCATGCTCCACCGTATGGAGGGGCGCCCCATCGTGGTCTATGACATGGACTTTTCCGACGTGGAGGAGGGCAAGTGGTACACGGAGGCCATACGCTGGGCCGCCGCCAACAACATCGTCTCCGGCTACGGAAACGGCAGATTCGGGCCCGATGACTCCATCAGCCGGGAGCAGCTGGCCCTCATACTCTGGCGCTACGCCAGGCACAAGGGCAGGATAAGACCCCTTTCGGAAAGTCCGGGACTGGGGGCCTTTTCGGACGCCGGAAGCGTGTCTGAATGGGCCGCCGAGGCTCTTGAGTGGGCGGTGGGCACCGGCCTTATAACCGGCATGGGAAACGGCAGGCTGAGCCCCCGGTCCGCCGCAGGCCGTGCCCAGGTGGCGGCAGTGCTCATGCGGTACTCGCTTATGTCATAAATAAAAGCGGAGAAGGCCCCGGCCTTCTCCGCTTTTTGCTTTTTGTTTCTCAATTGCCGCTGCGGATGTTCTCAATGGACTCCTCGGAGCCGCCGCCGTGGTCGTCCGGGTCACGGAACCGGCCCTTCTCCACCAGCCGGAGGAAGGCGTCCACCACGTCTGATGCAAGCTGGGTGCCGGAGGCTCCCCTGATGATGGAGACCACCTTTTCAAAATTCATGCGGTTTCGGTAGGGGCGGTTGGAGTACATGGCGTCAAAGCAGTCCGCCACGGCGATTATCTGGGCCACCCGGGGAATTTCCTCACCCTTCAGCCCCTGGGGATAGCCCTTGCCGTCCGGCCGCTCGTGGTGAGCGTAGGCGCCGATGGCGATTTCCGGCATGAGGCTGATGTTTTTCAGCACCTCGTAGCCCCGGGTGGTGTGGGACCTGATAAGGCCGAACTCCTCATCGCTCAGCTTGCCGGGCTTGTTGAGCACGCTGTCCGGCACCCCAACCTTGCCGATATCGTGCATAAGGGCGATGTCGTGGTATTTCTCAATGGTCTCCTCGTCATAGCCCAGCTCCCGGGCCAGAAGCTCCGTGTACTCAGCAACACGGGAGGAGTGGCCCTTGGTGTAGGTGTCCTTAAGGTCCACCACCTTTGCAAAGGCCCCAATTATCTCTCTGGTAAATTTCTTGTCCCGCTTCTGCTGCTCGATAAGGGTGTCCATCTGGTCAGCCCGGCGGGCGCCGATGTAAAGCCGCAGGCCCAGCAGTATGCAGCCGATGAGGAATATGCCGGCGATGACTGCGATGCGGATGATGTAGCCGGTCTCGTAGTCTCTGACGCCCTTCATGGAGAGGTCGGCCCCCACATAGCAGACGCACTTGCCGGCGGAGTCAAAAACGGGCTCATAGCGGGTCAGAAGCCAGCCGAAGGTGTCCACGGTCTCGAGGGTGTCCACCTGCCTGCCGGCCAGCAGGGTGGGGATGAGCCCCTCCCAGCTCTCGTCAAACTCGATAAGCTCCCCGAGGGTGCCGCCCTCCACAAGCTCGCCGGTATCCTGGTCTACGGAGTCAAAGTCAAAGACCACGTGGCAGCCATCCTCCCGAATCTGGTAAACGTAAAGGTACTGGAGGTAGGGCGTGTTCCGCAGAATGCTCTCCAGTACGTCGGCAGTGGACCGGTAGGCCTCGTCAGGGCCCTTTTCCAGCCAGCCCGCCACATTGTTCCCGTCAATGCGGGAGGCGGCCAGACGGGCGGTATTTTCAATTATCAGGGTACGGTGCTCCCTGGTGGTGCTGTCCAGGATAATGACGCTGGTCACCACGATGGCGGCGACAGTAAGCAGCATCAGAAGTCCCAGCAGGAGCATCGTTATGAGATGGCGGTTTTTGCCGGGGGCAGCGGAATCGCTTTTCACAATCGGTTCCTCCTTGCTCAGGTTTTTGCCGTCTTAGGGTAAGTATATCATATAAAAACGAAAAAAGAAATGCATAAAAAAAGAAAAGTGAATATTTTGCGCCGCTTTCCCGCCGGCGGAAGAGATAGGAAAAGGCCGCCGGTTTATCCGGCGGCCTTATGAAATATGGCGAGGTGCACCTTACCTTGTACCCGGCGCACCGGCGTGGGTGCAGGCGGCGCCCACAAAGCCCATGAAGAGGGGGTGGGGCCTGTTGGGACGGCTCTTGAATTCGGGGTGATACTGAACTCCCACGTAAAAATCCCGGTCTGAAAGCTCCACGGTCTCCACAAGCCTCCCGTCCGGGGAAAGGCCGCTGAGGGTTAGGCCGGCGTCGGTGAGGGCCCGGCGGTAGTCGTTATTGAACTCATAGCGGTGCCGGTGCCGCTCGCTGATTTCCCTCCTGCCGTAGCACCTTGCCATGGTGGTGCCCGGCTCAATGAGGCAGGGGAAGGCCCCCAGACGCAGGGTGCCCCCCTTGTCGATATCGTCGCTCTGGCCGGGCATGAAGTCGATGACCTTGCTGGGGCACTGCTCGTCAAATTCGCCGGAGTTTGCGTCGGCTATGCCCGCTGCGTTCCGGGCAAATTCGATGACCGCAATCTGCATTCCCAGGCAGATGCCGAAGTAGGGCAGGCCCTTCTCCCGGGCGTACCGGGCCGCAAGAATCATGCCCTCAATGCCCCGGCTGCCGAAGCCCCCGGGAACGATTATGCCGTCAAGGCCCCCCAGCAGCGCATCTGCACTGTCCCGGCGTATTTCCTCCGAATCTATCCAGCGGATATTCACGTGGATGCCGTGGGCATAGCCCGCGTGGTGCAGGGCCTCCGCCACGGATAGATAGGCGTCGTGAAGGCCCACGTACTTCCCCACAAGGCCGATTTCTACGCAGCAGGACCGGGCGCCGTTTATCCGCTCCACCATCCGGGTCCACTCCGAAAGGTCCGGCTCCGGAACGCTCAGAGCCAGCTCCCGGCAGACGACCCCGGAAAACCGGGATTTTTCCAGCATCAGGGGAGCCTCGTACAGGTTGGGCAGGGTGATGTTCTCAATGACGCAGTCCGGCTTCACGTTGCAGAACAGGGAGATTTTCTGGAAGATACTCTCCTCCAGGGGCTCGTCACAGCGCAGGACGATGAGGTTGGGGTTTATGCCCATGCCCTGCAGCTCCTTCACGGAGTGCTGGGTGGGCTTGGACTTGTGTTCCCCGGAGCCCTGCAGGTAGGGCACCAGGGTCACGTGTATAAAGAGGCTGTTTTCCCTTCCCACCTCCAGGGATATCTGACGGACAGCCTCCAGAAAGGGCTGGGATTCAATATCGCCGATGGTGCCGCCGATTTCCGTTATGACCACGTCGGCGCCGGTCTTTCTGCCTACCCGGTAGACGAAATCCTTGATTTCGTTTGTGATATGGGGAATCACCTGGACCGTGGAGCCCAGATACTCCCCACGGCGCTCCTTGTTCAGCACGTTCCAGTAGACCTTGCCGGTGGTGAGGTTTGAGTATTTGTTCAGGTCCTCGTCTATGAAGCGCTCATAATGCCCCAGGTCCAGGTCCGTCTCGGCCCCGTCCTCCGTCACGTAGACCTCACCGTGCTGATAGGGACTCATGGTGCCCGGGTCCACATTTATGTAGGGGTCCAGCTTCTGGGCGGCCACCTTAAGGCCCCGGGCCTTCAGAAGCCTGCCCAGGGATGCGGCCGTTATGCCCTTGCCCAGGCCGGAGACCACCCCTCCGGTCACGAAAATAAACTTTGCCATTTTGCTTCCTCCCCGAATATTGCTATTCTACCGTAACGGACTTCGCCAGGTTTTTGGGCTTATCTATGTCGCAGCCGTTTTCCCTGGCCACGTAATAGGCCAGAAGCTGCAGGGGCACAATTTCAATCACCGCAGAGAAGAGGGGGTCCGTCTCCGGTATGAACATCAGGTCGTCCGCCACGGAGAGGATTTTCTGATTTGTGCGGAAGGTAAGGGCCAGCACCTCAGCGCCTCTGGACTTGACCTCCACGATATTGGAAAGGGTCTTTTCCATTATGGCAGGGTTGCAGCACAGGGCGATCACCGGCTGGTGCTCCTCAATAAGGGCTATGGTGCCGTGCTTCAGCTCACCGGCGGCATAGGCCTCCGCGTGGAGATAGGATATCTCCTTCATCTTCAGGGCCCCCTCCAGGGCTGCGGCGTAATCGGTGTTCCGGCCGATAAAGAAAAGGGCATGGCTCCGGTGGTATTTTTTGGCCAGGGCAGGGATGGCGGCGTTCATGTCAATGGCCTGCTGAAGTCTGGCTTCTCTGAACCATAAACCAACCTGGGTTAAAATGTCTTCAACAGAAGACTCTGATGAAGACATTTTAACCCAGGTTGGTTTATGGTTCAGAG
>JAFPTE010000122.1 GCA_017400415.1 Oscillospiraceae bacterium | reverse complement strand
CTGACAGCTCCCTTTACACAAGGGAGCCAAAGGACGGAGACTTTCTTTAAAGCCTTCCCCTCAAGGGGAAGCCTAAAACGGAAAATCCTGCGCCGAACGGCGCAGGATTCTTTATGCTTGCAGAACTCGGTTTCAGATCATTTCCCCGCTATGGACATGGCTTCCAGAAGGACGGCGGGGGAGCCGATGGAGATGGAGCTGCCGGAGGCCGGCATATCCACCTTGTCGGAGAGAGCAGCGACGTTTTTCAGAAGGTCGTAGAAGTTTCCGGCCACGGTGAAGGACTTGACGGGCCTTGTCTTCTTTCCGTTCTCGATGACAAAGCCGCCGCTCTGCAGGGAGAAGTCCCCGCTGATGGGGTCCGCTCCGGCGTGGAGGCCCCCCAGAAAGTCAATGTAGACGCCGTTGCCGGCCTTTTCCAGGAGCTCATCCTCCGTCAGGGTGCCGGGGGCCAGGTACAGGTTCGTGGGCATGATGGCCACGGGGCTGTCGTAGCCCCGGCGGGCGCCGTTGCCGGTGGTGGTGCGGCCCAGGGCGGCGGCGGTCTTCAGGTCGAAGAGCAGGGTTTTCAGAACGCCCTTCTCGATGATGTTCTTGGTATAGGTGGGGGAGCCCTCCCCGTCAAAGGCGCAGGGGAAGGCGGCGTCCTTATAGAAGGGGTCGTCCACCAGGGTCACGGTCTCGGCGGCGATGACCTGGCCCTCCTTGTCCATAAGGCGGGACATGCCCTTCCTGGCGTTATCGGCGGAGAATACGCTGAAATAGACGCCCAGAAGGCTCCGCATGGCCTTGGGGGAGAACACCACCGGGCAGGTGCCGGTGGAGGCCACGTCGGCGCCCAGCTTGGCTCTGGCTCCGGCGGCGGCCTTTTTGGCCAGGGCCCGGATATCCATCTCCGCCAGGGGGCCGGAGGCGATCTCATAGTTATCCTCCAGCTCCTCGCCCTGCTGCAGGACGGAAACGGCAAAGGCCATGCAGCCGGAGACCTTCTGGCTCAGGTCCACTCCGTTGGAGTTGACTATGGCCACGGTCCTCTCAAAGGCGGTGACGGAGCTCTCGCAGCCGTCCCGGGTCAGGGGGTCGGCGGCGTAAAGGGCCTCCTGGCAGCTGAGAACGGTCTTCACCAGGTCCGCCGTGTCGGGGGCGGGCACGGTCCGCTCCGGGCAGGGGGCATAGGCGCCTCCGGCAGGTGCGAAAACGGCCTTGTCGTCGCTCTCCAGGAAGCGGCCGTTCTCCACGGCCTGGCGCACCAGCTGCCGGGCGGCGGCCTCGGTCATGTCCTGGGTGGCGGCGGAGCCCAGATGCCCATCCACGGAGCAGCGGAAAGAGACTCCGCCGGTGGTGCTGTCGGAGAAGGAGCGGAGCTCGTGGCCGAAGCCCTCCGCCGTCCGGTCCGCCATGGTCTCGCAGTAGAGCTCGTATTCCGTCAGGCCCAGCTTCTGAGCCTCGTCCACTGCGGCTTTCTTGAAAAGTTCAAAATCCATTACTGTACCTCCTTATCTGCCGCCCACGGTGATGGAGCTCACCCGGATAAGGGGCTGGCCCACGTTCACGGGCACGGAGCCGGAGGAGGAGCCGCAGTTGCCGGCGCCCAGCTCCAGGTCGGAGCTCACCATGTCTATCTTCATAATGACCTCGGAGCCACGGCCCACAAGGCTTGCGCCCCGGACGGGCTCGCAAATCCTGCCGTTGCGGACAATGTAGCCCTCGGAAACGGCGAAGTTGAACTGGCCGGTGGCGGGATTCACGCTGCCGCCGCCCATGGATTTTGCGTAGAGGCCCAGGTCCATGGAGGCGATGATGTCCTCCGCCCTGTCCTCGCCGGCGGCGATGTAGGTGTTGGTCATGCGGGAGGTGGTGGTATAGGTGTAGTCCTCCCGGCGGGCGGAGCCTGTGGGCTCCATGCCCATTCTGCGGGAGCCCATGCGGTCGATCATGTAGCCCTTCAGAACGCCCTTCTCGATAAGCACGTTTTTCCTGGAGGGGGTGCCCTCGTCGTCCATGGTGATGGAGCCCCAGGCGCCGGGGATGGTGCCGTCGTCAATGGCGGTGACCTTCTCGTTGGCGATGACCTGGCCCAGCTTGCCGGAAAACTCGCTCATGCCGATGGCCACGGAGCTGGCCTCCAGGGAGTGGCCGCAGGCCTCATGGAAGATGACGCCGCCGAAGCCGTTGCCGATGGCCACGGGCATCACGCCGGCGGGGCAGTAGCCTGCGGAGGCCATGACAACCGCCTGCTCGGCGGCCTGGCGGCCTATCTCCGCCGGGTCGTACTGATCAAATATCTCCAGGCCCATGAGCCGGCCCACATTGGCGGAGCCGGACTGGGTCTCGCCGTTTTTCTCCGCAATGGCGGTGCAGAAAAGGCGGGTGCGTATCTGCCTGTCCCGGGCGTAGAGGCCCTCGGAGTTAGCAACCAGGATCCTTCTGTCCCAGTCGCCCAGGCCCGCTCTGACCTGGACAATGCCGGGGCTCACGGCGTAGGCGGCCTCGGCGGCCTTCCGGACCAGGTAAGTCCGGGGCCCGTTTCCGGCGGAGCCGGGGACAACGGCGGTGCCGTGGGGGTTGGGCAGGATGCGCTCACGGAGGTTAATCTCCCGCTGCTCGTTTCCCTCGCCCAGGGCGGCGGCGGCAGAGGCGGCGCAGCGCAGCAGGCCCGCCCGGCTCATATCCACCGTGGAGGCGGTGACGCTCCGCAGGCCCTTGAAGACCCGGATTCCGGCGCCGCAGATGGTGCTGTCAGAGATGCTGTCCACCTTTTTGGAGACCAGACTCACAGCGTGAACGGCGGTGTTCTGGCAGAAAATCTCCGCAAAGTCCGCGCCGGTGGACATTGCCCGGCTCAGCACCTCCTGGCAGAGGCTTCGTGATACCATAGCGTTTTCACTTCCTTTAATTTAATTATATGAATTGGGTTTGCTTACTTTATAAAGAGCTCACGGGACCGGCAGTCAATCTCCTTTTTCAGGCTCCCGATGAACTCCTCGGCGGGCATATCGGCGGTCTTGCCCTCCCGGGTGCGGACGCTGACGGAGCCGCTCTCGGCCTCCTTGTCGCCGATGACCAGCATATAGGGGACCTTCTGCATCTGGGCTTCCCGGATCTTATAGCCGATCTT
>JAFPTE010000121.1 GCA_017400415.1 Oscillospiraceae bacterium | reverse complement strand
GGCACAAGATTTTTGGGAGGTAAAAAATATGACAGAGCTTGAAAGCCTGGGAGCCCGGGCAAAGGCCGCTTCGTACAAGCTGACCCAGGCCACGGAGCAGGAGAAAAACGGCGCACTTGCCCTTATCTCCAGGGCCCTCCGGGACAGTGCCGACGAGATTCTGGCAGCAAACGCCCTTGACCTGGACGCCGCCCGGTCCGGCGGCATGGGGAAGGCCATGCTTGACAGGCTTACTCTCACCGAAAAGCGTATCGGCGATATTGCAGATTCTGTACTTGGTGTGGCTTCCCTTCCGGATCCGGTGGGCAGGATTCTTGAGGACTATACCCGCCCCAACGGCCTTCACATCCGCAAGGTCAGCGTTCCTCTGGGCGTCGTGGGCATAATCTATGAGGCGAGGCCCAACGTGACAGTGGATGCGGCTGTATTGTGCCTTAAATCCGGCAACGCAGTCATTCTCCGGGGCGGGAAAGAGGCAATAAACTCCAACAAAGCCACCGTCGGAGTTCTGCGCCGGGCGCTGGAAGAAGCCGGACTTGACCCGGACTGCGTATTGCTTGTGGAGGATACCAGCCGTGCCTCCTCCCTGGAGCTCATGAATCTTACGGAGTATGTGGACGTTCTTATTCCCAGAGGGGGCGCCGGGCTTATCCGGGCAGTTTCCCGGGAAGCAAGGGTCCCTGTTATACGGACCGGCGAGGGCATCTGCCACATCTACGTGGACGAAACTGCCGATTTTGATATGGCCGCCCGGGTCCTGCTCAACGCCAAATGCTCCCGCCCCTCCGTGTGCAACGCCGTGGAGTGCCTTCTGGTGCAGAAGTCCGCTGCGGAGGAGTTTTTGAACATTGCCCTGCCCCAGCTTCTTGAAAAGGGCGTTCAGGTCCGGGGGGACGCCAAAATCCAGAACATCTTCGGCACCCTTGTGAAGGAGGCCACAGATGAGGACTGGGATACGGAGTATGACGACTATATTCTTGCGGTGAAAACCGTCCGCAATCTGGATGAGGCCATTGACTTCATTAATCTCCACGGCACCTCCCATTCCGAGGCCATCATGACCTCCAGCCCGGAAAACGCCCAGACCTTCCTGCGCAGAGTTGATGCAGCTGCGGTGTACGTTAACGCCTCCACTCGCTTCACTGACGGCGGCGAGTTCGGAATGGGCGCCGAAATGGGCATATCCACTCAGAAGCTCCATGCCCGGGGTCCCATGGGATTGCGGGAGATGACCAGCTATAAATACGTCGTCACCGGCGACGGCCAAACGAGGTGAAAGCCATGAGCACATTTGGATTTATTGGCGCAGGAAATATGGGCGGCGCCCTTGCCGCAGCCGCTTCAAAAAAGCTGAAGGCAGGCGAGCTTTTTATTTCCGACCCGGTTCTCGGCGAAAAGACGGCCTCTGCCCTTGGAGGCACAGCTGCCGATAATGAGTACATTGCGAAGCACTGCGATTATATCGTCCTGGGCGTGAAGCCCCAGATCATTTCCTCAGTCTGCGCACAGATCGGCCCTCTGCTGAAGGAGCGCACGGCCCCCTATACTGTAATCTCCATGGCCGCCGGAGTTAACATTGAGAGCATAAGGGAGCGGCTGGGTGTTAATTCGCCCATAATCCGCATCATGCCCAATCTGCCGGTCTCCGTAGGCCAGGGTGAGGTTTTGTTTGCCTGCTCGGAAAACGTCAGGGACGGGGCCAGAGAGCAGTTCAGCGAGGTTTTTTCCGGTGCAGGGCTTCTCACGCCGCTGCCGGAGCACCTTATCGACGCCGGCTCTGCCGTCTCCGGCTGCGGCCCCGCCTTTGCGGAGATGTTCATCGAGGCGCTGGCTGACGGCGGCGTGGCCTGCGGCCTGCCCCGGAGGCTGGCCATGGAGGCTGCCGCTCAGACCCTTCTGGGCTCTGCGGAGCTCCTTCTCAAAACCGGCCGCCATCCCGGCGAAATCAAGGACGCCGTGTGCTCCCCCGGCGGCTCCACCATAATGGGCGTGAAGGCTCTGGAGGACGGAGGCTTCCGCTCTTCCCTCATAAACGCTGTCATTGCGGCCTATGACAAGACAAAGGCACTGGGTAAGTAAAAAACGGCTCCGGCCCTCTTTGGGTCGGAGCTTTTCCTTTTCAGGTGTTGTCGTGGGCTTCAATTCTGTCTCTGAACAGAAGGGAGATACACCAGAGAGCCGCCAGACTTACCAGGGTATAGACCACACGGCTCACGGTTGCGGTCTGGCCGCCGAAGATGTAGGCTACCAGATCAAACTTGAAGATTCCCACGAGGCCCCAGTTGATTCCGCCTATTATTGTGAGTATCAGGGCAATTCTGTCAATTATCACAGGTCATTCCTCCTTTGCTGATACGCATTTACTATTCCCGGAAACGAGCGCCTTATTCAGGGAAATTTTGCCTTCGAGCAGTAAAACGCATACGCAATAGGCTGCAGTATAAACAGTCAGCGCAGCCAGGAGAACGGCCCAGCCTCCCTCGGCTCTTTTCAAGAGCAGCTGCGTCAGGCTGCCGGCTCCCAGCGCGCAGAAGAGAGTTTTCAGAATATCCGGAACAAGCCCCGGCAGCCTTGTGAGCTTTGAGAGCCGCAGGATGCTGAACGTGAAATTAAAAATCTCGGAAGCGTAGAGAATTACAATATACCCCCGAACGGCAAATCTCGGCAGAAGGATAATCACAAGGGCCGAGGAGAGAAGGGAGTCGACTATGTTCAGCTTCATGGAGTACATATGCTGGCCAAGCCCCCGCAGCATGCCGTCCGTTACTGTATCCATGTACATTATGGGCATGAGAAAGCTAAGCTCTCTTATATGTGCGGCAACGTTTTCCCCCCTGTAAAACACGTCGCCCATCAGGTCTGCAGAGGCATAGAGTGCGCCCATGACGCCGACCGAGAAAACCAGGCAGAGCTTCAGAAGAATGCGGCTTGAGCTTTCTATAACGTCTCCCCGTCCCCTGACCTGCTCCTCCGTCAGCTCCGGCACGACCAGCTCCGAAACAGACTGAAAGATAATCTGCGGAAAGGTAATGATTGGAAAAACCATCCCCTGTATTTTCCCGTAGTCCGACAGGGCCCCGTCCCTGGTGGCTCCCGAGCGCTCCAGGCCCTTGGGAATCAGCAGATTCTGGACCGTATTCAGGGCTGTTCTGGCGTAGGCCGCCAGGGCAAGAGGCACAGCCACAGAGCTGAGCCTGTGAAAAAACAGCCTCTTCCCCTCCCCGCCGCCGGTTTCTTCACCGCCGACATCTCTTCTGTACAGCCATAGGTACACGAAAAACGAGAGGATTTCACCGACCGTATTGCCTGTTACCACCGCAGCGCAGGTCAGCTCAAGGTCATCATGGGGCGCAAGGCTCAGAAGGATGCAGGAGACTATTATCTTTATGACCTGCTCCGAGAAGGCGCCGAGAGCTCCTTTACCGGGCCTGCAGACGCCAGTAAAGTACCCTGAGAGGGCTGCGCCGCCGGAGACGAAGGGAAGGCTCACGCCCAGTATCCGCAGGCTCAGGACAGTCCTTGCATCGCCTATTACCCTTTCACCTAAAAAACCGGATATGAGAAATATGATAAGAAACGCCAGAGTGCCCGCCGTAAAGGCGTAGCCCAGGGCACAGCGGACAGTGGGCCGCAGGTCTCCGCTCTGTCCCCTGCCTATCTTCTCCGATATTACCCTTGTTGCGGCGAAGCGTATGCCGGAAATGGCCAGCGTAGCCATAAAGACGTTAACGCTCATCACAAGCTGAAAAAGCCCGATTCCCCCGGGACCCATTCTGGAGGCGAGGAATATCTGAAAGCCCAGGCCCATCAGTCTGAACAGCACGGAGGCCAGGGACACAATCAGCGTATTTACAAAAAGCCTTTTACCCTTCATAAAAATCCCCCCATAAGACGTTAATATCTTATGAGGGGATCGATTCTTTAATTCAGGGTATTCTCATTGCGGCTTATCATCAGCTCAACCTCAAATCTGAGCTCCGCATTCTGTTCAAGCTCCAGTCTCGGATCTGCAGCTACGGTTTCCCGGGCTGCAGCCTGGGCAGACCGGAGAAGCTCCATATCCGTTGCAAAATTGGCTATGTGGGTCTCCGGCAGGCCGCTCTGCCGGGAGCCGAAGAAGTCGCCGGGACCCCGGAGCCGCAGGTCCTCCTCCGCGATTTTGAAGCCGTCGTTGGATTTTGTCATAATATTCAGTCTGTCCCGGGCAACTGCGCCGCCGGCGCCCTCAAAAAGGATGCAGTACGCCTTGCTCTTTCCTCGCCCCACTCTGCCTCTTAGCTGGTGGAGCTGAGAAAGGCCGAATCTGTCCGCATTCTCAACCACCATAAGGGTGGCGTTCGGCACGTCAACGCCCACTTCAATAACTGTTGTGGCCACAAGAATATCCAGCTGGCCGGAGGCGAAGGCGGACATGACCTTATCCTTCTCGGCGGACTTCATCTTTCCGTGGACAAGGGATATCCGCAGGTCTGGGAATACGGTCTTCTGCAGCTCCTGAGCATATTCCTTCACGTTTTTGAGCTCATCCACCGGGTTTTCGGAGTTTTCCTCCACTGCCGGACAGACGATGAACACCTGGTGGCCCTCCTGCACCTGCTTTCTTATAAATGCGTTTATTCTGGGCCGCATGGCTTCGTTTACTGCAAAGGTGTCCACCTTCTGCCTTCCGGGCGGCAGCTCGTTCAGAACGGAAACGTCCAGGTCGCCGTAGACGATAAGGGCAAGAGTTCTCGGAATCGGTGTGGCGGACATGACAAGCACATGGGGGCTCTCCCCCTTGCCGCTGAGAGCCGCCCGCTGGGCAACGCCGAAGCGGTGCTGCTCATCGGCAATCACAAGGCCGAGCTTCCTGTACTCAACGCCGCCGGAGATAAGCGCATGGGTACCGACTATTACCTGCGCCTCTCCGGATAAAATCCGTCCGCAGGCAGTTCTTCTGGCCTTCACCCCCATGCCCCCCGTCAGAAGCTCCACAGTTACGCCTAAGGGCGTGAGCATGCCGGTAAGAGTTTCATAGTGCTGCTTTGCCAGAATCTCCGTGGGGGCCATAAATGCGGTCTGGAAGCCCGCCCTGGCGCAGGAAAAGCAGCATGCGGCTGCCACGGCAGTCTTGCCGCTGCCCACGTCGCCCTGCACAAGCCGTGACATGGGCACGGTCTTTTCCATGTCGCTCAGGGCCTCGTCAATGGCTCTTTTCTGGGCGCCTGTAAGCTCAAAGGGCAGCTTATCCGTAAACTCCTTCAGGTCCGCCCTGGGAACAGCGTGGCCGCGGCGAACGGTCTTTTCGCTGCGGAATCGGTCCAGGGCGCAGGACAGCACATAAAACTCCTCAAAAATCAGCCTTCTGCGGGCAATTTCCAAAGCTTCATAGTCCTTGGGAAAGTGTACGTTCTCAAAGGCAAACCGGGCCTGTGCAAGACCGTAGCGCTGCTGAATATCCGGCGACAGGGGCTCCGGCAGCACGTCGCCGCAGGCCTCAAGGCCCCTGCGGACGGCGTTTGCCAGCATATTCTGGCTGAGGCCCGCCGTAAGTCTGTATATGGGCACTATTCTCCCGGTTCTGGTGCCGAAGGTCTCCTCCGGCTCGAAAACGGGATTCGTCAGCTCCGGAGCGCCGATTTTTCCGCCCACCCGGCCGAAGAAAACATACCCCTCCCCTGCGGCAAGCTGATTCTTGACGTATGACTGGTTAAAGAAGGTCACGTTAAGGGTGCCCTTCTCGTCCACACAGCGCAACTTCAGAATATCGAGCCCTTTGCGTATATGGGTGACACGGGGTGCAGTTGCCACGGTGGCGAAGACGCAGGCCGTCTCGCCCACAATCAGCTCATCTATCTTCTTTATGGAGGTTCTGTCATCATAGGTCCTGGGAAAGTACCTGACAAGGTCCCGCAGGGTGAAAACGCCCAGCTTATTCAGGGCCGCCGCTCTGGCCTCTCCCACGCCCTTGATGAATCTAATGTCGGTGTCAAGTGCCGTTTTCGTCTTCTTCACCTTCTTTTATATGGCAATTTCGATATTTTTGGAATTTTTTATGTAGAATACAGCTCAAAAGTGTGATAAAATTAATGCTCGATAAATTATTACCGGAGTTTTATATGCTTGATGTCATTATCGATACTCTGCTGGACGTTCTGAAGCTCCTGCCCTTTCTCTTCATAACCTACCTGGCTATGGAGTACCTGGAGCATCACTCATCGGCAAAAACGGAAAAGCTCATATCCGAGGCAGGAGCCTTCGGCCCGGCTCTGGGCGCTCTCTGCGGCATTGTTCCCCAGTGCGGCTTTTCGGCCTCAGCCTCAAACCTCTACGCACGGCGGCTCATATCTGCAGGAACGCTTATTGCAGTCTATCTCTCCACCTCAGACGAGATGCTTCCCATCATGATAAGCGAGGCCGCTCCTCTGCCCCTCATGCTTAAGGTTCTGGGCGTAAAGCTTCTGTGCGGCATAGTGTTCGGCTATATAGTGGACCTGGCCCTGGGTCGCTTTTTCAGGACCGGCGGCCACACGGACATTCACGATATGTGCGAGAGCGCCCACTGCCACTGCGACGAACGGGGAGTTCTGTACTCCGCCTTCATCCATACCGTTCAGATTGCCGGATATATTCTGGTCATCACCTTTGTGCTGAACCTGGCTATCCACCTTATCGGCGAGGAAAACCTTGGCGGGCTGATTCTTTCTCAGCCTGTTATCGGAACGCTTATTGCCGCAGTTGTGGGCCTCATTCCCAACTGCGCCGCCTCCATCGTTATCACGGAGCTATTTCTTAAGGGCGCAATCACAACCGGCGCTATGCTGGCCGGGCTCCTGGTGGGAGCCGGCGTTGGTCTTATGGTGCTCTTCCGTGTAAACAGCAAAAGGCTTGCGGATAATCTGAAGCTCCTGGGGATTCTTTACGTCTCCGGAGTTCTGGTGGGCATCCTCTTTGACCTTTTGAGAATCTCATTCTGATACAGGCCTCCCGATTCGGGAGGCCTTTTTTATATCCTTCTTGAAAGCTTCTCGGAATACTCTGCTCTGAACAGGGTGAAGGTGCCCTCGTCCAGGCTCTTTCTGATTCTGGCCATAAGGTCGTTATAAAACCAAAGGTTATGCATAACGGCCAGGCGGAGGCCCAGAATCTCCCCTGCGGCAAAGAGATGGCGAATGTACGCACGGGAATGCATTCGGCAGGCAGGACAGCCGCAGTTATCGATGGGTCTCTCGTCCCTGGCGTACTTCTCATTTTTGATGTTGATTACCCCGTCCCAGGTAAACAGATGGCCGTGGCGTCCGTTTCTGGCGGGCATTACGCAGTCAAAAAAGTCAATTCCCCGCCAGACGCCCTCGATGATATTGGAGGGAGTTCCCACGCCCATGAGATACCGGGGCTTGTCCTTAGGCGCAAACTCGTTTACCGCCTCGATGGTGTCGTACATCTCTTCCACCGTCTCGCCCACTGCAAGGCCGCCGATGGCGTAGCCGGCCAGATCCAGGTCCGCAAGCTCCTTCATATGCTCAACACGTATATCCTTGTAAACGGCGCCCTGGTTTATGCCGAAGAGCACCTGGCCCGGATTGACCGTGTCCTCCCGTCCGTTGAGCTCCTTAAGCCTCGCCATGCATCTGAGAAGCCACCGCTGGGTCCTCTCCACAGATTTTTTTACATAATCGTATGGAGCAGGAATGCCTACACACTCATCAAAGGCCATGGCGATATCTGAGCCCAGATTGGACTGAACCGTGATGCTGTCCTCCGGGGACATGAAAACTCTGCGGCCGTCGATGTGTGAGTTGAAGGCCGTGCCCTCCTCCGTTATCTTGCGGAGCTTCGCCAGGGAAAAAATCTGAAAGCCGCCGGAGTCCGTCAGCATAGGCCCGTCCCAGCCCATAAAGCGGTGCAGTCCGCCCATGGACTTTATAAGCTCGTCACCGGGTCTCAGATGCAGATGATAGGTGTTTGAGAGCTCAATCTGGCAGTTGATATTCCTGAGGTCCTGGGCGGAAAGGCCGCCCTTGATGGCGCCCTGGGTCCCCACATTCATGAAAACCGGCGTCTGGGCAGTACCGTGAGGGCATGTAAAAACCCCACGCCGTGCATTTCCTTCGGTTTTGAGCACAGTAAACATAGTATTCTCCAGTGTTATTGTTATGCCTCTATTTTACCAGAAAGCAATTCTCCGGTCAATACGCTTTGCTCTCTAACAGTCAGCGGAGCCCTTAAAGGCTCCGCTGATTCATTTTATGAACATGGCATCCCCGAAGCTGAAGAAGCGGTAGCGCTCCTCCACGGCTTTTTTATAGGCGTTCAGAACGTTATCCCTCCCTGCAAGGGCGGAGACCAGCATTATTAGCGTGCTTTCCGGCAGGTGGAAATTGGTGATCAGACAGTCGACGCATTTGAAGGTGTAGCCGGGATAGATGAAAATATCCGTCCAGCCGCTCCAGGGGCGAAGGAAGCCCTTTTCATCCGCAACGGTCTCCAGGGTCCGGCAGGAGGTGGTGCCTACGGAGATTATCCTGCCGCCGTTTTGCCGGGCGGCGTTGACCTTATCTGCGGTCTCCCGGGACACAATGCAGAATTCGGAGTGCATCTCGTGGGCTTCGATATTATCCTCCTTCACCGGCCGGAAGGTGCCCAGGCCCACGTGAAGGGTCAGATAAGCCAGGGTGACGCCTTTATCCTGTATTTTCTGCAGAAGCTCCGGCGTAAAGTGAAGCCCTGCCGTAGGTGCTGCGGCGGAGCCCACCTCACGGGAATAGACGGTCTGGTACCGCTCGGAGTCCTGCAGCTCCTCATGGATATAGGGCGGCAGGGGCATTTTGCCCAGGCGCTCCAGTATTTCAAGGAAGATGCCCTCATAAGAGAACTTTAAAAGCTTGTTGCCGCCCTCGGCCTCCCCTACAACGGTGGCCCTGAGCTGCCCGTCTCCGATTATTATTTCGGTACCGGGGCGGGTCTTTCTGCCGGGCCTTGTAAGGCACTCCCAGACGTCATCCCCCTTGCTTGTGAGAAGGAGGATCTCCACAGCGCCGCCTGTGGGGCGCTTTCCGAAAAGTCTCGCAGGAAGCACCCGGGAGTCATTCATAACAAGGCAGTCGCCGGGATTGAGATAGTCAGTTATATCGTAAAAATGCTTATGGACGATCTCCCCTGTCTTACTGTCGAGGACCATGAGCCGTGAGCCGTCACGCCTTTCAATGGGGGTCTGGGCAATGAGCTCCTTGGGGAGGTCGTAATAAAAATCACTGGTTTTCATCTGTTGTCGCTTTCAGTTATGGGCGCCTGCCCAGATTATGGAATATACTGATACAGCCTCAGCTTACGGGGGGCTTGTCAGTTGCAGGGTTATAGGGCCTGGTGGGCTTATCCTCCTGCTGCTGCACAGGCTCGGCCGGCTCCTCACTGCCGACCTCACCGTTGACCTCACCGGGGATGGTCCCGCTGCCGCCGGAGGTATTACCGGCTGCAGACATGGGGTCGGGATGCTCAACGGAATCCTTGACGGAATAGGTCAGCTCGGTGCCCTGATAATAGAAGCCCAGAATCTCGTCATAGGTCTTGTCATAGAACTGGGCCATGCTCTTGGCGCCGGTCTGGCTCAGGCCCACGCTGTGGCCGTTGCCGGAGCCGTTTATCACGAAGGAGCTGCCGCTGGCAGTGCCGCCGGTAGTATTCTGGCTCACAAGCTCAACGTCTCCGGTGCCGGTGATGGCATAGACGTCTCCGGAGCCGATGGCGTCGATACCGCCGGAGCCGATGGCTGAAAGGCCGGAGAGCAGGCCGGTTATAAAGCTCTTGTCAGAGTTAACATAGAGCACGGTGGTGTTGGGATTCACGCCGTTGATGTAGTATCTTGCGGACTTAAGGCCCAGAATAGAGCGGCACTTATCTCTCTCGAAGGTGAAGGTCTTGCCGTCCGCATCGGTGAAGCGAATCTTCAGCACGTTGCCCACGGCAGTGTACTCAAGGATCTGGAACTTGACTATATTGGAGCAGGAGTAGCCGTTTTTCCGGAGCCTTTCGGCGATATCGGCGCCGGTAAAGGTGACGGTCCAGTTATAGCCGCTTACGGTGGGAGCAAGGTCCGCCTCATAGGGGTCCGGAACGCCCACAAGGTAGTCCACGGGCCCTCCGGTCCAGACATTTTCAACGCTCTCGGAGGCGCCGCCGTTGTAGGAGTAATAATAAGTGGAGCAGAGCTTTCCCTTGTAGGTCAGATACTGGCCGGCGGTCTCGTCAACGGCACGGTTGGTGTTGGTATTGGCACGCTCGGTTCCTCTGTAAACCTGGCATTTGGAGGTGTTGCAAACGTCAAAGCCCTGGGACTTATACTTATTGAGGTTTGCAATGCCGTAGGTCCGAGCGCAGACGGCCTGGGCCTTAAGGGCCTCCAGAGGGCTGGAGGGGCTCATCTCATAGGGCACGACACCCTTCACATAGTCCTCGATAGGCACAACGTTCACCACGGACATGTTGCCGTTGGAGAGGCGGACATAGGTGAAGTCGCCGTAATAGGTGCGGTTTTTGAACCAGGTCTGGCACTTCTCGGAGCTGGTCTCTATGGGTCTGACGCCCAGATGATAGGTGCCCGAATAGTCAAACTCAAAAAGAATCTTGTCAGTGCCTGTCTCGACAACAGTCACGGTATTCTCAGTGCCGCTTGTGACGTAAGAGTCGTTGCCGATAAGGTCAGAGAGCTCTTCGGCCTGGGAGGTGTTGGTGCAGTTGCCCACGCAGACGTAGAACCTGCCGTTCTCATATTTAATAAAGGTGGGTCCGTAGCCGGTGTACCCCCTGGCGGCAGCCTGGGCATCGGAGTAATTGGAATGACTGCCGGGGATCTGAACATGATAGCAGCCCACCACCACAGAGCCGCTGCTCCCCAGCTCATAGGATTTCTCGGAGGAATCCCAGTAGACATTCCTGTCCACGCAGATGGAGATTTTATTGGTATCCTTTATGTACACTCCCAGAGGAACAAAGGAGCGGTCACTGTCAAAGTAGCCCAGAGAGTAGCCGTAGCCCAGGCCGGTGACATTCTGGAGGTTGGCGGAGGCATAGTCCTCCTGCACTCCCCAGGTGGCGCCGTAATAAATACCCACACGTATGGCGCTGACGGGGCACTGGAACTCCTCTGCGCCGTAGGTGCCCGGTGCAAGGGCAAAGGCCGCTGCAGCAACCAGCAAAATGGATAAAATTCGCTTGATTATTCTGGACATATGTAAGCTCCTGACGAATTTTTATTTTTTGTTGACACTAAGGCTCAATTATGCTAATCTAAATGAAACGGTTTAACGTGCTAAAGAGCTTTCAGCTTATGAAAACCGACTCTAACGGCATTATAACACAACATTTTGCGTTTGTGTAGCCCATAGGCACAGTTTTTCCGATTTTTTACCGTCAATTTTTTCCGATTACGGAATACAATGTAATGGAGGCAGGTTATGAAAAAGTATAAGGTAGGCGTAATCGGCGCCACAGGAATGGTCGGTCAGAGGTTTGTGACCCTTATCTCCCAGCATCCCTGGTTTGAGCTGACGGAGGTTGCCGCCTCCCGCAGAAGCGCCGGAAAGACTTACGAAGACGCCGTAAACGGCCGCTGGATGATGAAGGTCCCCGTGCCCGATTGTGCAAAGGCTCTGGTCCTCAGATCCGCCGAGGACGATATTGCGGAGATCACAGCCAATGTTGACTTTGTCTTCTCTGCCGTGGACATGAAGAAGGATGAGATCCGTGCCCTGGAGGAGGCCTATGCCAAGGCCGAGTGCCCGGTAGTCTCCAACAACAGCGCCCACCGCTGGACCGAAGACGTGCCTATGGTGGTTCCCGAAATAAACCCGGAGCATCTGGCAGTAATCGAATCCCAGCGCCGCAGGCTGGGCACCAGGCGGGGCTTTATCGCCGTCAAGTCCAACTGCTCCCTCCAGAGCTATGTGCCGGCCCTGCACCCCTTGAAGGATGAGTTCGGCCTCTCCAAGGCCCTTGTGTGCACCTACCAGGCCATTTCCGGCGCCGGCAAGACCTTTGAGACCTTCCCCGACATTGTGGATAACGTTATCCCCTACATCGGCGGCGAGGAGGAAAAGAGCGAGCAGGAGCCTCTGAAGCTGTGGGGCAAGGTTGAGGGCGGCAGGATAGTCACCGCCTCCTCACCCTCCATCACCGCTCAGTGCTTCCGGGTGGCCTGCTCCGACGGCCACATGGCAGCAGTTTTCGCATCCTTTGATAAGAAGCCCACCATGGAAGAAATCAAGGACCGCTGGGCAAGCTTCTCCGGCGAGCCTCAGCGTCTGGGTCTGCCCTCCGCTCCCAAGCAGTTCATCCATTACTTTGAGGAGGACAATCGCCCCCAGACTAAGCTGGACCGGATGATGGAGAACGGCATGGCCGTCTCCGTTGGCCGGCTCCGTCCCGACACCCAGTATGACTATAAGTTCGTCTGCCTTTCCCACAACACCCTCCGTGGTGCTGCCGGCGGCGCCGTGCTGCTGGCCGAGCTTCTCTGCGCCAAGGGGTATATGGACTGATTTCCCTCCTGCCTCACGGCAAATAAGGAAGGAATAGCTTTGAAAAAGCCTGTTTTTACCGGTTCATCGGCGGCCATAATCACTCCCTTTTCAGACGGGCACATTGATTATGCCGCTATGAAGCGGCTCATAGATCTGCAAAGGAACGCCGGTACTGCCGCAATAACCGTCTGCGGCACTACCGGCGAAGCTTCTGCCCTCTCCTCCCAGGAGCGGCAGGAGCTTATTTGTTTTACCAAGCAGAACGCCGGTCCCATGACGGTTATCGCCGGGTCCGGCTCCAACTCCACAGAATACGCCGTGCGCTTCTCCCTGGATGCCCAGAGTGCGGGAGCAGACGCAGTGCTGGTGGTCACACCCTATTACAACAAGACCTCCCAGGAGGGGCTTGTTGAGCATTATTATGCCGTTGCAGACGCAGTGGACCTGCCCGTAATTCTATATAACGTCCCCTCCCGTACCGGCATGACAATCACCCCGGAAACCTACAGACGTCTTGCCGGGCACCCCAATATAAACGGCGTCAAGGAGGCCTCCGGCTCTGTACCTCTGGCGGTCGCTGTGCTTCGGGATACGGATCTGAACCTCTGGAGCGGCAACGACGATCTGACAGTGCCTCTTATGTGTCTCGGCGCAAAGGGGGTTATCTCTGTGGCCGCAAACGTCATTCCCGCACAGATGGCGAAGCTGGCAGGTCTGTGCCTTGCGGGCAGATACCGGGAGGCGGCAGAGGAGCAGCTGCGGCTCTCCCCGCTTATGGAGGCGCTCTTCCTGGACGTAAACCCCATTCCCGTAAAGGCAGCTGCGGAAATCCTGGGGCTGTGCTCCGGCCAGCTCCGTCTCCCCCTGCGGCAGCTGAGCGAAGAAAAAAAGAAAAAGCTCTCAGATGTGCTGAGAGCCTACGCATAAAAAATGCCGGGCCCGATTTCGGGTCCGGCAATTATGCTTTATAAGGATTACTCGTCCTCGCCGGAGGCCTTGGCCTCCTCGATGATCTTCTCCTGAACGTTGGCAGGAGCCACATCGTAGCGGACGAACTCCAGGGTGAAGGAGCCTCTGCCCTGGGTCATGGAGCGCAGGTCGATGGCGTAAGAGCCCATCTCAGCGATAGGCACCTCAGCTTCAACAACCTGCAGGCCGTCCTTATCCACGCTCATGCCCATGGGGCTGCCTCTGCGCTTGGACAGGTCGGACATGATGTCGCCCATGTTGG
>JAFPTE010000120.1 GCA_017400415.1 Oscillospiraceae bacterium | reverse complement strand
TCGCTGTAATCGTCAATGAGCTCCTGGTCCGGGGTGATGGGCAGCCAGACCGTGTCGTCGTACCAGTACCAGTCCCCGCTCTGGTAATAATACTGCTGGCCGTTATAATCATAGTAGCCATTATCCGGGGTTACGGCAATCTGGTGTATGCCCAGGCCAATGGCTGCGGCCAGGAGCCCCGCCGCCAGAATGGCCTTTACGTTCTTCTTTTTGGGCTGGACGGTGCCCCGCTCCACGTACTCCTGTATGCCGTCTCTGGCCTGGGAGCTGCGGAGGCGCTGGTTGCCCGTCTCCTCCTGGAGCTTCAGAAACAGCTCCCGGACAGCGTGGGCCTGGTCCATGCCCCGGTAGCGCACGGCTCTGGTGCCGTCCGCCTTATTCTTATACACCACGAAGAGGCCGTATTCATCCTCATAAATGCCGAAGGCCCGGGGCTCCTTATAGTCCTGGCCGATGAAAAAGCGCATCTTCTCCAGGGGCAGGTTCCGCTGGCTGCAGTAAAGCTGCAGCTCCTCAATGGTTTCGGGCTCCGTTATGAGCCGCTCCTCCTGAGGCCGGGCCTCCTCCGGAGCTTCCGGAGCCTGGCTCTCCTCCTCCGGAGGAGGCGCAAAGGCAAAGCCGCTGTGGTCGTCGTATTCCTTCATTATCTCTACCTCAAATCAAACGGCAGCGCCCCGGAACAAAAAGTCCCGGGGTATACTCTTTTTCCCCTCACAGGGGGGATTTCTTTATGGTTGCGTAGCGCCTGGGGTACTTTGCCGCCGTCAGGCCGGTCTTTTTTATGATGACCGCCCGGCGGACGATTTCGGTGCCGGGGATGGGGTACTCCCGGACCTGTATTTCGCCGCCCCCCAGCTTTTTGGCGGCGGAGCGCGCCTCGTCGATCTCGGCGTCGCTGTCCTTTGCCTTCAGGGCGATGAAAAGGCCTCCCGGCCGCACCATGGGCAGGCAGAGCTCGCACAGCACGTTGAGCCTGGCGACCGCCCGGCTGGTGCAGATATCATAGCTCTCCCGGTAAGCCGGGTCCTGACCCAGCTCCTCCGCCCGGCCGTGGACGCAGTGCGTGTCCAGGCCCAGCCTCTCGCTGACCTGACGGAGGAACTCCACCTTCTTCTCCGTGGCGTCCACCAGGGTCACCCGGCAGTCCGGCACGCAGAGGGCCACAGGCAGGCCCGGAAAGCCCGCGCCGGTGCCCACGTCCAGAAGGCTCCTGCCCCCCAGGTCCGCTATGCCGCACAGGGCGAGGCTGTCCAGGAAGTGAAGCCTGGCGCAGTCTTCCTCCCCGGAGATGGCCGTCAGATTGAACCGGCTGTTTGCCTCCTCCAGAAGCTCATAATAGGTGCGGAAGGCCGCCGCCCTTTCAGGAGACAGCGGCGCCCCAAGTGCTGGAGCGCCGCCCATAAGTATCTCTTCTAAGCTCACTTGGACTGCTTTTTCAGGAGGTCACGGATCTCGGTCAGCAGCAGCTCCTCCTTGGTGGGCTCGGGCTCCGGCTCGGGCTCAGGCTCAGGGGCGGGCTCCTCAGCCTTTTTCTTCTCTGCCAGGGTCTTGGCCTTGTTGAAGGCCTTGATGATGCAGAAGACGATGAAGGCGATGACGATGAAGTTCACGATGGCGCCCAGAAGGTCGCCCAGGCCGAGGACGATGGCTTCCTTCACCACGGTGCCGTCAGCGGCCAGCTCAGCGGCACGGAGGGTGATGTTCAGAGCGTCCGTATTGGGGGCGTTGAACAGGAAGGCCAGCAGGGGGGTAATGACTTTGGAAACCAGTGCGGTGGTGATGGCGCCGAAGGCGGTTGCGATGATGACGCCTACGGCCATGTCAAGGACGTTGCCTCTGGCAATGAAGTCCTTGAACTCCTGGATGAACTTTTTCATTTATTTAATCTCCTTTCAGATTAAAAATACAGAATCAGCTGAGCTTACGGGCCTTCTCCAGCTTCTCCTTGCCGCCCATGTAGGGACGGAGGACCTCCGGAATCACAACGCTGCCGTCGGCCTGCAGGTTGTTTTCCAGGAAGGCGATGAGCATACGGGGCGGCGCCACGCAGGTGTTGTTCAGGGTGTGGGCCAGATAGGTGCCCTTCTCCCCCTTTATGCGGATCCGCAGGCGGCGGGCCTGGGCGTCGCCCAGGTTGGAGCAGGAGCAGACCTCAAAGTACTTCTGCTGACGGGGGCTCCAGGCCTCGATATCGCAGCTCTTCACCTTCAGGTCCGCCAGGTCGCCGGAGCAGCACTCCAGCTGACGGACCGGAATATCCAGGGAGCGGAACAGCTCCACGGAGTTGCGCCAGAGCTTTTCGTACCAGGCCATGCTGTCCTCGGG
>JAFPTE010000119.1 GCA_017400415.1 Oscillospiraceae bacterium | reverse complement strand
GGTCATGGCCGGTCTGGCTGCAGCCGAAGGGATGGGTAAAGGTGTAAAGTCCGTCAATGCTGCCTGTAACAAGGTGCTGATTTTCGCTCACCAGGGTCTTTGCCACGTCGTTTACGCAGCCCACGGTGGGGATTATCCATATCTCGTTCCGGGTGGCAGCCCTGCCGTCTGCTCTCCGGTAGCCCATGAAGGTCCTGGGGGCCAGCTTTTCCGGGAAACGGAAGCTGGGGTTATAGCAGTACTCCACCTGGCCGGAGAGGTTCGTTTTCATGTTGTGGGTATGGATCCAGGTGCCGGGGGCCAGGTCCTGGGTGGCGTGACCGATGGGAAAACCGTATTTTATAACGTTCTCCCCGGCCTTTATGGGCCGAAGGACCATTTTATGGCCCTGGGGAATATCCGTAAGGGCGGCAACGCCTTCGAAGCTCTCCCCTGCCTTAATGGGCCGGAGGGCCACGGCTACGTTATCCGCCGGGTTGATTTTTATGAAGTCCGGCATTACAGGCACCTCGCAAAGGCGGCCTTGGCTCCCTCGCTTCTGATGACCCGCAGAGCCTCCAGGGCGGCCTTCTCAAAGCCGGGGATTGCTGTCAGGTCCTGGCCCCACATGCGCTCGTTTGTCATGACGGCGCGGAGAAGGGCGGGATCCGTGTCCGCCCGGTGCTCCCAGTAGAACTCCAGAGCCCAGCGGTCGTCCATGCACAGGTACTCGTTGCCCCTGGGTCTGGTGCACACAAGGCCACGGTCCTCCAGGCGCTTGACGCCGGTGGAGTAGAAGGCCACATAGGCGGCGAAGCTGGTGACCAGGCACTGGGGCAGGGTCTTTTTCAGCTCCACATACTCCAGGAGGCTGGGCAGGTTCCGTGCACGCCACTTGGAGGTGGAGTTCAGGGAGATGCTCATAAGCTCATGGTTTATGAAGGGGTTGTTGAACCGGTCCTCCACGGCGGCGGCGAAGGATTCCAGGTCGTCCTTGGGAAGGGGCAGAGTGGGAATGACCTCCTCATGGAGCATCTTATTCATGAAGCCGCAGACGGTCTTATCCTGCATGCAGTCCCGGACTATATCGAAGCCCGCCAGGTAGGCGCCGGGCACGAAGCCCGTATGGGCGCCGTTCAGGATGCGGACCTTGCGCTTCTTATAGGGGGTCACGTCCGGCACCACGGGGCAGTTGAGGCCGGCGGCCCTGAAGGGCAGCTTCTCTGCCAGCCACTCCGGGCCCTCGATATTCCACACGCCGAAGACCTCGCCCACGTCCGTGAGGGGATCCGTGTAGCCGTTAGCCTCGTCCAGGCTGGCCACCTCGGCAGCGTCACGGATGCGGCCGGGGACGATGCGGTCCACCAGAGTGGAGCAGAAGGTGCAGTCGTTCTCCACGTAATTGCGGAAGGAGTCATCCAGGCCCCACAGGTCGATATACTGCTCCACGCACTTTTTGAGCTCCTTGCCGTTATTGTCGATGAGCTCGCAGGAGAGTATCACAAGGCCGTCCTTCCCTGCCTGCCAGCGGGTGTACAGCACCTGGGTCAGCTTGCCGGGGAAGGAGGAGGCGGGCCGGTCCATAAGGGCGCAGCTGGGGTCAAAGACTATGCCGGCCTCGGTGGTGTTGGAAACCACGTACTCCAGGTCGTCGGATACGGACAGCTCCAGGAGCTGAGTGAAGCCCTTGGGAGTGTAGGGGTTGATGGCCCGGGAGACGGAGGAGATGACCCGCTTTTTATCCACCTTCTGCCCGTTCTCACGGCCCCGCAGGTACAGGGTATAGAGGCCCTCCTGCTCATTTATAAGGTCCGTAAGTCCCGTGGCGATGGGCTGCACCAGAACGCACTTGCCGTTCCAGCCCACCTTCTCGTTGGATACGTCAAACCAATAATCCACAAATGCCCGGAGGAAGTTGCCCTCTCCGAACTGCATGACCTTCTCCGGTGCGCTGGGGAGCACGTAGCCCTTGTAGCCGGACTCTTTAAGTACACGGTAATTCAGCTTTTCCATAATTTTTTCCTTTCTGCTGCCAAAACGGGGGCACGGTCCGTGCCCCCGGCTTTTACATTTTAAAATCGAAATTTCTGCTTATCCAGCTCTTGCACAGCGAAACCCAGGGGCGGCAGGCCTCCTCCGGGGTCTCCACCTCCTCCGTGCAGACGGAGATGCCGTGGGCTCCCCGGTCGAAAAGGTGGTACTCCACGCTGACGCCGGCCTCCTTGAGCCGGCAGGTCAGCATAAGGCTGTTTTCCGGCGGAACGGAGGCATCCTCTCCCCCGTGCCATATAAAGGCCTTGGGGAAGTCAGAGGTGATTCGGTTCTGCAGGCACAGCCTGTCCCGCAGCTCCTCATCCCCGCCGGAGACCCACATGGTGCTCTCCTCATGGGCAAACTCCCGGGTGGAGATGACCGGGTAGCAGAGGATGAGCCCATCGGGCCGGGACTTCGGGGAAACCTTCGCCTCCGGCGTGTTCCACAGGGCACCCAGACTGGCGGCCAGGTGTCCTCCGGCGGAGAAGCCCAGGACAAGGACCTTCTCCGGGTCCACGGAAAACTCCTCTGCCCTCTCCCTTATGGTCACCACCGTCTGAGCCAGCTCCCGCAGGGGACGGTAATCCTTCGCCAGCTCCTCCGTGGAGTACTCAAGCAGAAAGACCTGGGCGCCGAAGGTGAAAAACTCCATGGCCACCGGGTCCTTCTCCCGGGGTGAGAGCCAGCGGTAGCAGCCGCCGGCGCAGATTATGACCGCCGGGCGGGTGCGGAGGGAGCCGTCCCGCCGGGGCTTGTCCCAAAGGTAACCCCGGACAGGAGCGCCCAGGGCGTTGAACTCCGTTATCTTCATGGCTGCTTTCCGATATAGGCCAGAATACCGCCGTCCACATAGAGAATATGGCCGTTGACGAAGTTGGAGGCGTCGGAGGCCAGGAACACGGCGGGGCCCATCAGGTCCTCCGGGGTGCCCCAGCGTCCCGCCGGGGTCTTGGCCACGATAAACTGGTCAAAGGGGTGACGGCTGCCGTCCGGCCGGCGCTCTCTGAGAGGCGCAGTCTGGGGGGTGGCGATGTAGCCGGGGCCTATGCCGTTGCACTGGATGTTCTGCTCGCCGAATTCGGAGCAGATATTCTTGGTCAGCATCTTAAGTCCGCCCTTGGCTGCGGCGTAGGCGGAGACGGTCTCCCGGC
>JAFPTE010000118.1 GCA_017400415.1 Oscillospiraceae bacterium | reverse complement strand
CGGGTGGCCGTAAAAGGCCGCAGCGGCCAGAGCCTCCGCAGAGCGGGAGTTTTCCACAAGCACATAGGGTATGGCGCACCGGGGCCGCTTCTGGCAGAGGACGCAGGAGGCCCCCTGCTTCTTTGCGGCCGTGATGAACTTGTGGCCGTCGGTCTCGTAGCCCTTGACGGCTATGAACAGGGTGCCCGCTGCGGCCTTTCGGGAGTCGTTGGCCACATCGGTAATCTCCATGTCCCCGTCGGCGTGCATTTCAAGAACGGGAATGTTTTTCAGTATTTCGCTAAGTTTCATAGTGTCACCGCCGTTTCCGTGGTATTTGGCTGGTTTGAAGCATTAATAGAAGCCCAGGGTATTTTTATCTGCCAGGACCACCCGGAGCACCGCCCCGTAGGGCGCCGGCTCCCCGGCGGCTATGGACTGCCACTGGACCACAACTGCGTTGTCCGTGGGCAGGGCGCCGGAGGTGGTCATGTAAAGGCCGAACTTGGCAAGCTCTGCTCTGGCCCGCTGGAAGGTCATGCCGGTTATATTGGGCACGGTGACGGGCTCCGTGCGCCTTTCGCCGCCGGTGTAGATGACGATGCGGCTGCCGGCGGCCACAACGGAGTTGGCGGCAGGCACCTGGTCCGTGACCACCTGGCCGTCGCCCTCGATGCGGATCTCAAAGCCCCGGTTCAGCATCTTTTCCTTGGCGTCCCGGAGGCTGTCGCCGATGATTTTGGGAACGGAGGCGTCCAGATAGGTCTTCTCCACCTCGTTATAATCGGGCTCCACCCCCAGGTAGGGCATTATCTCGGAGAATATGCTGCCTACGTAGGTGCCGGTCATGACGCCGCCGCCTATGTAGATGCCGGAGTCCTTGTTCGGGCGGTTGAGCACCATGATGATGGCTATCTGCGGGTCCGAGGCCGGGGCCACGCCGCAGAAGGAGACCATGTACTCACGGATGCCCGTGGCGGCCTCATAGGCCGTGTCGGTGGTTGTGCCGGTCTTGCCGCCTACGTGGTAGCCTGCCACGTAGGAGCTCTTGCCGGTGCCGCCCTCATCCCCCACCACGCTCTCCAGCATGCTGGCCACCAGCTTGCTGGTCTCCTCAGAGATGACCTGGCGCTTTTCCGTGGGCTCCTTGGCGTATTTCACGGTGCCGTCCGGGGCCACAATCTCGCTTACCACATAGGGCTCCATCAGGTGGCCGCCGTTTACTGCGGCGCACACGGCGGTTATCATCTGGATGGGGGTCACGTTGGCGGTCTGGCCGAAGGAGGCCGCCGCCAGTTGGGACTTGTTTTTGGGGTCCTTGAAGACCTTGTCGGACCACCAGAGGCCCCGGGTGCTGGTCTCGCCGGGCAGGTCAATGCCGGTCTTGCTCCAGAAGCCGTAGGCTTCCACGTAGTCGTAAAAGATATCTGCGCCGATGGTCATGGCCATGTTGGCGAAGGCCACGTTGCAGGAGTGCATCAGGGTCTCCCGGAGGGTCTGGTCCCCGTGGCCGGAGCGCTTCCAGCAGTTCAGGGGGGTCGTGCGGCCGGGAATCAATTCGGCGGCCAGGGAGCCGGAGCAGTAGAAGTGGTCGCTCTCGTTGAAAATGCCCTCCTCCAGGGCCATGGAAAGGGTTATGGTCTTGAAGACGGAGCCGGGCTCGTAGGTATCGGAGACGGCCATGTTTCGCCACTGCTTCCGCTGCTCCTCCGCCCTTCTGGCCCTGTACTCGGTCTCGTCGGCGATAAGGTCCAGCTCCGCCTGGACCTTTTCGGAGAGGGCCCAGGGGTTATTGTTGTCATAGCGGAAGGCGTTGGCCAGGCCCAGGATCGCGCCCGTATTGGGGTCCATGGCGATGACGCAGCCGTTGCCCAGAATCTGATTTGCCTCCATGGCCTGGTCCAGGTACTTTTCCAGGATGCCCTGGATGTTCACGTCTAAGGTGGTGTGAACGTCGCATCCGTCCACGGCGGCGTTGTAGTTTTCGTAATTCTCGTACAGAAGCTCCACGCCGTTATTGGCGGTCAGGCGGATGACGGAGCCGTCGGTGCCCTGGAGGTACTGGTTATACACCATCTCGATGCCGTCCAGGCCGTAGTTATCCGTGCCCACGAAGCCCAGCACGTGGCAGCACAGGCTGCCGTAGGGGTAATAGCGCTTGGAGTCCATCTCCAGGTGGACGCTCCGCAGGCCCTTGTACTCCTTGCCGTCCTTGTCCTTGCCCTTGTAGTCCGCCTTGAACTGACGGACCCGGTCCGCCAGGTCAGGCTCGATTCTCGTGACGATGGTCTTGTACCAGCTTTTGGTGTCCTTGAATTTTTCCAGGACGGACTGGGCGTCCACCCCCAGAATCTCCTCCAGGCCCTTTGCCACGAACTCCGGGTCCTCCCCGTAGAAGCTGAGCTCATAGGGGCTTATGAACACGTTGTAGGCCGTGGCGGAAATGGCCAGGGCGTTGCCGTTGGCGTCATAGATGGTGCCCCGGTTGGCAGCCACCCGGGTCTCCTTGGTCTGCTGGGCAATGGCCATCTCCTCATAGCGGCTGTGGTTTTTTATCATGATGTTATAAAGCTGGAATATGAGGACCGCAAAGGCCACTACCCCCAGCAGGGCAGCCACGATAAGGGTGCGGCTGAGCATTCTGGGGTCCGGTCTCTCGTTTCTGGCCGCCCTGGCGGCTCCTGGCTGTGCCATAAAATCAGTCCAATCGTGCAGAATTAAGGGGTCCTATTTAACCACGTTTACCGGAAGAGGAAAATCCCCTTCCGGTAATTAGTATTCTCTGTTATTTCAAATATTCCGTGAGGCTTGCCACAAATTCCCTGGCAGCCTCTATAAGTCCCATGCCTGCGGAATCATCCTCCGCCAGAACCTGGGTCCTGTCCTCCCGGTTCATGGTGACCACCACTGTGTTGGCCTCCGTGAGCCTTACCATGCCCAGCTGGCTTACGGCGTATTCCTTTACGGCGTTCAGATTGAAGGCCCGCTCGTACTCAACCTTCAGCCTGGTCTCCTCGATTTCCAGGGCCTTTATCTCGCCGGAGAGCTGTGATATCTCGGTGGAGATGGAATTGAGCCTTACGTAGCTCAGTATCACCAGCACCATGAACACGGCGCACAGGGCAACGCCCAGCACACCGGCGGCGGAAACGCTCTGGGCCCTTCTGGCCTGCTCGACCGCCTCGTTATGGGCCGCCGTGCGCTCCCGCCTGGCCTCCCGCTCCCGCTCTCTGGCCTCCTGAGCTTCCCGCTCCCGGGCCCCGGCGTCCGGCACTTCCCGGACGGCTGCACCGCCGGAGCCGTATATATTGAAGGCGAGGTTGCCGTATACGTTGTTTACGGCGTACTCTCTTTCTCTTGTGGCTCTGGCTGATGGCATGATGACGCTTCCTTCGTTTCTTTATATATGTTCCGCTATCCTCAGCTTGGCACTGCGTGCCCGGGGATTTCGCTCCATCTCCTCCTCAGAGGGGACGATGGGCTTTTTGGTAACGGAGAAGACGGTCTTTCTGAAGCCGCAGACGCACACCGGAAAATCCGGAGGGCAGGTGCAGCCGTTTTCTCTTTTTCTTATGGCGTTCTTGACTATGCGGTCCTCCAGGGAGTGGAAGCTTATGACGCAGAGTCTGCCGCCGGGGCTGAGCCTGTCAAGGGCCGTGCCCAGCATTTCCGTAAGGGCCCCCAGCTCGTCGTTCACGGCGATGCGCAGGGCCTGGAAGGTCCGCTTGGCCGGGTGCTGCTTTTCACGAAGGGCCGCAGGAGGCATTGCTGAACGGATGATATCCACAAGCTCCCAGGTGGTGGCAACGGGTTTTTTCTCCCTCTGCCGCACAATGGCGGCGGCGATGCGGGGTGCATAGCGCTCCTCGCCGTACTCATAGAGTATCCGGCGCAGCTCCTCCTGGGAGGAGGTGTTCACTATGTCCGCAGCGGTGAGCCCCTGGGACCGGTCCATTCTCATGTCAAGGGGTGCGTCCTGCATGTAGGAGAAGCCCCGCTCCGCCTCATCCAGCTGGGGTGAGGACACGCCCAGGTCGAAGAGCATGCCGTCCGCCCTTTCGATGCCCAAAGAGTCGAGAACGGTGCCGAGGCTGCGGAAATCCGCCTTTACGAAGTGAATTCTGTCCCGGTACGGCGCCAGGGTCTCCCCGGCCTCGTCAATGGCCGTCTGATCCCTGTCCAGGCAGATGAGCCTTCCTCCCTGAAGTCTCTCTGCAATGCCCTTTGAATGGCCGCCCCGCCCGAGCGTGCCATCCACGTAAACGCCCTCCGGTCTGATGTGAAGTCCTGCCATGCACTCTTCAAACAGCACAGGCACATGCGCTCCTGCCATCAGAAGTCAAGCTCCGTAAATACCTCGGCCAGGTTCTCCGGGGTGGTCTCCTCCACGTCGATCTTGTCCCAGGTCTCCTCATCCCAGAACTCGGCGCAGGTGCAGTCGCCCACCACGGCGACGTTTTTCGTAAGCCCTGCGTAGTCCCGAAGGGGCTGAGGCAGAAGAATTCTGCCCTGGTTATCAAGCTCGCACTTTGCGGCGTGGGCAAAAAAGGGCCTGATCTTCTTACGGGAAATCATCGGCATTGCGGCCACCTTCGCCCGAAAGGCGGCCCAGGATTCCTCAGAGTAAGCAGACAGGCACTTCTCGGTGGAGATGGTCACATAGAAGGTATCGCCCAGCTCCTCACGGAGCTTGGAGGGTATAAAAAGACGGCCCTTGGCGTCAATGCTGTGTCTGTATACGCCGGTCATCTTCTTCACCTCCGCATCTGTGGGCAAACGCTCCATTTTCCGCCACTTTGCCCCACCGGTATGGCCCTATTATACAAACCGTTCAGGGAAATTGCAAGAGGATTTTTAGTTTTTTTCAAAAAAAATTTGCCCCGGCCGCATGTTGCGGTCGAGGCAAGTTCAAAAGGCAATATTTAGGTTCGTTTTTTCCCGCAGGCTGACTTTTTCCGTCTTATTCCTGGTCCGGGACTATGTTCTGCATGGGATTCTGGGTCTGGGTGCCGGCCACGGAGCGGAACCGGGTGCGGGCCTGGCGGATCTCCTCCAGGGCGGCGGAGATGGCCTCCTCCGTGCGCATAAGGGTATCGTCCGCATACTGGTTGGCCACGGTGCGCAGCTCGTTGGAGCGGCTCTCGGCGGTCTGGGTGATGCCCAGGGCCTTCTCCTTGGCGATGCGGATGACCTCCGTCTCGTCCACCAGCTGGCGGGCCTTATCCTCCGCCACCTTCCGGACGCTCTCGGCCTCACGCTTGGCGTTGCCGATGAACTCCGCCCTGGCGGCCACCAGGCGGCGGGCGTCAGAGAGCTCCACGGGCAGCTTGGCCTTGATTTCCTCCAGGTAGTCCAGAGCCTGATTCTTGTCGATGACGCATCTCTCGGCGCCGATAGGCAGGCACCATGCCTCGCTTATCATGCTGTGGAGAAGGTCAATAAGTTCCATTACGCCGTTATCGTTGTTATTCTCTGCCATTTTAGCTCTCCGTCCCTTCATTTTTCTTTCTGAGCACCGCCAGGGTGATTTTTCCGTAGCGGTACCGGCGGACCTCATAAAACTCCTCCGTTTTCGGGGGCAGGTCATGGTCCAGCCTTGTTTCGCATACCATTATACCATTTTCATTCAGGATGTCAAATGCTGTCGAAAAATTTATTATTTTTTCCAGCAGGTCCGAGTCATAGGGCGGGTCCAGCAGGACTAAATCGAACCTCTCCCCCCGCTTAAGGAAGGCCAGGGCCTCCGACCGGACCACCCTTGCCCGCTCCTCCAGGCCCGTTATGGCCAGGTTTTCCTTGGTAAGCCGCAGGGAGTCCTGGGCCATATCCACGAAGGTGCAGCTCTCTGCACCCCGGGAGAGGGCCTCGATTCCCAGCTGGCCCGTGCCGGAAAAGAGGTCCAGGACCTTCGCTCCGGGCACGTCATTTGAAATGATATTGAACATGGACTCCTTCACCATGTCCGTTGTGGGCCGCACGTCCCGGCCCCTGGGCTCCTTGAGGCGTCTGCCCCGGGCGGTGCCGGTTATAACTCTCACTGTGTCTCCTCCCCCTCTGTGCCGTGAAATCTTTCGTAAAGGGCCTGGGCGGCGTTTCTGGGCACCACCCGGCAGAGCTCCTCCACCGTTGCACTCTCCATATTCTTAATGCTCTTGAAGGCCTTGAAAAGGTCCTCCTTCCGTTTCTCCCCGATGCCGGGAACACAGTCCAGCACAGATCTTTTCGTGCTCTTCAGGTGGCTTTCCCGGTGGAAGGTGATGGCGAAGCGGTGGACCTCCTCCTGAATCCTGCCCACATAGGCGAAGACGGAGGGCAGGTGGGATATGCCGATCTCCTCACCCTTTGCGGTTATGAGGGCCCGGGTCCTGTGCCGGTCGTCCTTCACCATGCCGTAGACCGGGCAGCGGACCCCCACCTTATCCATGGCCTCCAGGGCGCAGGCGGCGTGGGCGGCGCCCCCATCAATGAGCATCAGGTCCGGCAGGGGGGCAAACTTCTCGTCCCCGTCCGCAAACCGCTGGAGCCGCCGGGTCACCACCTCACGCATGGAGGCGTAGTCGTCCGGAGCCCCCTCCAGGGTCTTGATTCTGAATTTCCGGTAGGCGCTCTTCTGGGGCTTGCCGTCCTTGAAGACCACCATGGAGGCCACAATATCGGATGAACCCGTATTGGAGATATCGAAGGACTCTATCCGCCCCGGTGCCCGCTCCAGCCCCAGGTTGTCCCGGAGCCAGGCGGCGGTGGCGGAGATGCGGTCCTCCCTGGTGGTGAGCCGCTCCGTCTCCTCCCGGGCATTCCGCAATGCGGCCTCCTGGTAGTCCCGCTTTATGCCACGCTGGGGCAGCAGGACGGAAACGGGCCTGCCCGCCAGCTCCGTCAGATACTTTTCCAGCTCCCCGGTGTCCCCGGTGTCCTCCGTCAGAATGACCTCCCGGGGCACAGTCCCCCGGGCGCCGTAATACTGCCGCACCAGGCTGCTCATGGCCTCCGCCGTGTCCTCATAGCCGGAGTCGTCCACCATCTCCGTATCCTTGCCAAGGAGCTGGCCCCGCACGTAGTGGAGCACGTTGAAGCAGCTCCTGGCCTCGCCCCGGTAGAAGCCCACGGCGTCCGTGTCGGCGCTGCCCTTCATAAGGACGTGCTGCCGGGTCTCCAGGGCGGTGACGGCATCCAGCATGTCCCGCCTGGCGGCGGCCTCCTCAAATTTCAGCTGGGCGGCCAGCTCCTCCATCTCCTGCCGGAGCTTATCCGTCAGCTCCCGGCCCCTGCCCTTCAGAATCAGCACGGCCTTTTCCATGGCCTCGTCATACTGCTGCTTTCTTACCTCCGGCAGGCAGTAGCCGGAGCAGGTGCCCATGTGGTAATTGAGGCAGGGCCGCTCCTTTCCGATATCCCGGGGAAATTTCCGGCTGCAGTCCGGCAGCTTCAGGGCCTTCTGTATGGCGTCGATGGCGGCGAAGGTGGAGCCTCTGGCGCCGAAGGGCCCGAAGTACTCCGCCCCGTCCTCCTCCCTTTTCGAGGCGACGCTCATGCGGGGGTAAGGATTTTTCATGTCCACCCGGATGAAGGGGTAGCCCTTGTCGTCCTTCAGAAGTATATTATAATGCGGTGCGTGGTGCTTTATAAGGGAGTTTTCCAGCACCAGGGCCT
>JAFPTE010000117.1 GCA_017400415.1 Oscillospiraceae bacterium | reverse complement strand
GCCGGTGGCCCTTGAGTAGCCGTCAGCCGCATGGGCAGCGCCCTGCTCATGGGCGGTGAGGATATGGTGTATTCTGTCGGAGTTTTCATAAAGAGCGTCGTAGAGGTTGAGCACCTGGCCGCCGGGGTAACCGAAAACATCGGTGACGCCCTGCTCTATCAGGGTCTCTATGACGATCTGTGCGCCGGTCATTTTCATAATAGGCTCCTTTTCGTCAGTTAGAATTAAGAATGCGGTTTACTGCACTGACCAGTGCGTTGACCGAGGAAACGATAATATCCGATGCGATTCCTGTGCCCCATTCCATCCTGCCGGAGCGGTCTTTGAGCCCTACGTAGGAGGCTGCGTTGGCTCCGGAGGTGACCTCCAGGGCGTGCTCCGTATAGCTCTCCAGGAAGTAGACATCGCCGATAACCTTCTTGAGGGCGTTGGAGACAGCGTCCAGACGGCCGTTGCCGAAGGCGGAGACGACCTGCTCCTTTCCGCCGTAAATAACGGTGACGTTGGCGGTGATGCCGCCCTTTTCCTGGACGTAGTGTGTCTCCGGGACCTTCAGGACGGAGGAGAGATTTACGTAGTTTTCCCTGAAAATCCGGTAAACCTCCTCCGGCATGAGCTCACGGTGCTCTCTGTCGGAGATGCCCTTTACCAGATAGCCGAAGGCCTCCCGCATTTTGGGGGGCAGGACCAGGGAGTACTGAGTCTCAAGAATGTAGCCTATGCCGCCCTTGCCGGACTGGGAGTTTATGCGGATAACGTCCGCCTCGTACTCTCTGCCCAGGTCCGTGGGGTCGATGGGCAGATAGGGCACTGTCCAGGGCTCCTCCGGGTGGTCCGTGCGCCACTTCATGCCCTTGGCAATGGCGTCCTGGTGGGAGCCGGAGAAGGCGGCGAAGACCAGGCGGCCGGAGTAGGGCTGCCGCTCATAGACCTTCATGCCGGTGACCCGCTCGTACATCTCAATGAGCCGGGGCATATCGGAGAAATCAAGCTCCGGATCAACTCCCTGGGAATACATGTTCAGGGCCAGGGTTACAATATCAACGTTGCCCGTGCGCTCCCCGTTGCCGAAGAGGGTGCCCTCGATCCTGTCCGCCCCGGCCAGGAGCCCCAGCTCGCTGTCTGCGATGGCGCAGCCCCGGTCGTTGTGGGGGTGGAGGGAGAGGACCACGTTCTCACGGTACAGAAGGTTCTTGGACATATATTCTATCTGGCTTGCGTAGACGTGAGGCATGGAGTGGGAGACGGTGACGGGCAGGTTTATGATTACCTTGTCGTTTTCCGTGGGCTTCCAGACCTCGTTTACGGCGTTGCAAATCTCCAGGGCAAACTCCGGCTCCGTGCCGGTAAAGCTCTCCGGGGAGTACTCAAAGCGGAAATTGCCCGGGGTCTTATCCCGGTATTCCTTGCAGAGTCTGGCACCGAAAACGGCAATATCGATAATCTCCTGCCTGCTTCTTTTGAAAACCTGGGTGCGCTGGGCAACGGAGGTGGAATTATACAGGTGCACGATGGCGTTCTTGCAGCCCCGCACCGCCTCAAAGGTCTTTTTTATAATGTGTTCTCTGGACTGGGTCAGGACCTGGATGGTCACGTCATCCGGGATAAGGTCGTCCTCAATGAGCCGGCGGCAGAACTCGTATTCCGTGTCGCTGGCGGCAGGGAAGCCCACTTCTATTTCCTTGAAGCCCACTCTGATGAGCTCTTTATAAAACTCCAGCTTCTCTTCAAGACTCATGGGCACCACAAGAGCCTGGTTGCCGTCCCGCAGGTCAACGGAGCACCAGATGGGGGCCTTATCTATATAGGATTTCCTGGCCCAGTCCATGGTAACTCGCGGCGGCATGTAGTATTGACGGGTGTACTTCTGATAGCCTTCCATTGCGCTTTCCTTTCCGCTTTTGGGTATAAAAAAACTCTTTTACCCAAAAACAATCAAAAATGTCAGGATAAAAGAGACGAAGGTAAACTCCGCGGTACCACTCTTCTTGGCATAGCGCCCACTCTGCTCGTGCATAGACACGATATCCCTGTAACGGGAGAAGCCCGGTCAAGCCTACTGTAAGTTCAGCCGACGGCTCAGGGAGGAGTTATCCCGCATGCGTGCTGCCGCCTCTCAGCCATGGGCGGCTCTCTGTAAGCTACGGAAAATGCGGATTTATTCCCTTCACAGCCTGTTATGCACTATATTACAATAAAGCGCTGAAAGAGTCAAGAACAAAAATAGAAAAAATTGAATAATTATCTTCACTGAAAATGCAATTTGGTTGTCGAAATAGTGTATTGAATTTCTCGCCGGGGTTTAATATAATTATTAATTGGAACATCGACCCCGCAGGGGCGGTGATGAAAGGAGAAACCCAAATGAAAAAAGTACTGTGTCTTGCTCTCGCTCTCTGTCTGCTTTTTGCCGTGCTATCCGGCTGTAAAAAGACCGACAATGAGGAGAGCTATTTTACTGTTGCCATTGCCCAGGACCTGGACGACACCCTGGATCCCCACCTTGTGGTGGCCGCCGGCACCAAGGAGGTCATGTTCAACGTTTTTGAGGGCCTTCTGAAGCCCACGCCGGAGGGGAACCTTGTGCCCGCCGTCTGCTCTTCCTATACCGTTGACGGCACAAAATACACCTTCACCCTCCGTGACGGCATCAAGTTCCACAACGGCAGACCCGTTACCGCCGAGGACGTGGTTTATTCCATCACCCGCTGCCGGGATGGGGGCTATGTGTCCGCCTTTTCCAATATCTCCGAGGTGAAGGGGGAGGGCAATACCGTCACCATCACCCTCAAGGAGCCCATGGTGGAGTTTGCCGCATATCTGACTTGCGCCATTATCCCCAGGGACTATGCGGACCAGGCCACTGCGCCCATCGGCACCGGCCCCTATAAGTTCGTCTCCCGTTCCGCCCAGGAGAACGTGATTCTCCAGGCCTTTGACGACTACTGGGGCGCCAAGCCCAAAATCAGGAATATCCGCCTGCGCATCATCGAAAACGGCGACAGCCTGCTCATGAGCCTCAAGAGCGGCGCCGTTGACATGGCCTCCCATCTGACCAGCACCCAGGTGAAGGGCCTGGGGGACGGCTTTGATATAGTGCAGGGCAACATGAACCTGGTACAGGCTCTGTACCTCAACAATGTCCGGGCACCCTTTGACGATATCCGTGTCCGTCAGGCACTCTCTTACGCCATCGACAAGCACGAGATTATAAACCACGTGTTTGACGGCTACGGCAGCCCCCTGGGCTCCAGCATGTATCCCGCCTTCTCCAAGTATTTCCTGCCGGAGCTGACGGACTACTACAAGACCGACGTTCAGAAGGCCAGAGACCTTCTGAAGGAGGCCGGATACGAAAACCTCAGCTTCAGGATTACCGTACCCTCCAATTATCAGCCCCATATGGACACCGCAACCGTAATTGTGGAGCAGCTCAAGCGGGCCGGCATCAACGCCTCCATTGAGCCCGTGGAGTGGGAGACCTGGGTTTCCAGAGTCTACTCCGGCCGGGACTTTGAAACCACCGTTGTGGGCTTTGACGCCTCCACCATGACCGCCCGGGCCCTTCTGGAGCGCTTCGGCTCCGCAAACGGCAAAAACTTCATCGGCTACAAGAGCGAAAAGTACGACGAGCTTCTGAAAAAGGCCCTGGCCGAGTATGACGATGCAAAGCAGACCGAGTATTTCAAGGCCATGGAGCGGGATCTGACGGAGAACGCCGCCAATGTGTATATCCAGGATCTGGCGGACCTGGTGGCCGTCCGCAAGGGCGTTTCCGGCGTGCGTTTCTATCCTATCTATGTTCTGGATCTTTCCGGATTGGAGTATGAAGGCAAGTGAGGTATGCTCTCGGCAAGCTGGGCACCTTTCTGGTGACCATGTTCCTGGTGTCGGCCCTGACCTTTGTGGCCTTCGCCGTCATACCCGGGGACCCGGCCACTGCCAAGCTGGGCACGGAGGCAACTCCGGAGCAGCTTGAGGCTCTCCGGCAGGAGATGGGACTCAATGAGCCCCTGCCTGTCCGCTATCTTAAGTGGGTGGCGGGCTTCTTCTCCGGCGACCTGGGTACATCTTATAAATACAACACTCCCGTCGGGGAGCTGCTCGGACCTAAGCTCAGGGTGACCCTTGCCCTGAGCTTAATGAGCTTTTTCCTCATTGTGGTCATAGCTCTGCCGGTGGGCCTGTTCGCCGCAGGGGTGGAGAACAAAACCGTTCTGGGCATAGGCAGCGCAGTAAACCAGCTCCTTATGGCGGTGCCGCCGTTTTTTACCGGCATAATCCTCACCTGGGTATTCAGTCTGACTCTGCACCTTTTTATCCACGGCGATTTTCCCTCCATGGATTCCAATCTGCCCGGGGCGCTCCATTACCTTTTCTACGCCGCCGTGGCCATTGCCATACCCAGAATAGCCATGACGGTGCGGATGATGAAGAGCACCGCCGACGGGGAGGAGAAAAAGGACTACGTCCGCACGGTCTATTCCAAGGGCGCTGCCAAGAGCCTGGTTATGGCGGGGCACATTCTGAAAAACGCCGTGCCGCCCATTGTGAGCTTCCTTGCCCAGACCCTGGCGGAGATAATCGCAGCCTCCATTGTGGTGGAGCAGGTCTTTGCCATACCGGGCCTGGGCCGCTTCCTGGTGTCCTCCATCTCCGGCAGGGATTATCCCGTGGTGGAGGCCATAGTGGTCATCATTGCCTTCTGGGTGGTGCTGGCCGGTACCCTGGCGGACCTTATAAACCTTGCCATTGACCCCAGGCTGAGAAAGGGGGATAAGCGGTGAAAAAATCTGCCTCCCTTATAATCGGCCTTGTGCTTCTGGCCGCCGTCCTTGCGGCTGCGGCAGTCTCCGTATTCTATACGCCCTACGACCCGGAGTCCTTCTCCGGCGCCAAATTTGAGGCCCCAGGCACGGCACACCTCTTCGGAACGGATAATTTCGGCCGGGATATACTCTCCCGGATCATGAAGGGCGCAGGCACGACCCTGTTTGTGGCCCTTACAACGGTGCTCATCGGCGCAGCGCTGGGGGTCCTTGTGGGAGCCCTCACCGCCTGGTACGGCGGGGTGGTGGACTCAGTGCTCATGCGGATAAACGACGCCATCACCGCCTTCCCCAGCATCCTTATTGCCCTGGTGCTGGTGAGTCTTCTGGGGGCAGGGAAGCCCGGAAACGTTATTCTGGCCCTGAGCATAGCCTTTGTCCCCAGCTTTTCCCGGGTCATGCGGACAGCCTTTGCAACCGTTAAGAATCAGGACTATATCACCGCTGCCCGCCTCATGGGCGTGAGCACCGGCAGGATACTTTTTGTCCATATGCTGCCCAATACTCTGTCCGTTCTGCTGCCCAGCATGACCATCGGCTTCAATAACGCCGTCCTGGCGGAGGCCTCTCTGAGCTATCTGGGCATCGGTGTGGCGCCTCCTGCAGCCTCCCTGGGCCTTATGCTGAAGGACGCCCAGAGCTGCCTTGACCTGGCGCCCTGGTATGCGATTTTCACCGGCGGAGCCATCATTCTGACGGTTTTTGCCGTGGGCCTTATAGGAAACGGGCTGCGTGAAGAGGAAGGGGGCGGCTGATTTGCTGAGCGTAAATGACCTCCATGTGAAATTCCACACCCGTAACCGTGAGGCCGTAGGCGGCATTTCCTTCCGGGTGGACGACGGGGAAATCCTGGGCCTTGTGGGGGAGTCCGGCTCCGGCAAGACCGTTACGGCCATGAGCATCTGCGGCCTTCTGGACCGGGATATCTGCGACGCCCGGGGAAGCGTCATGCTGGACGGGGTGGACGTGCTCTCCGCCTCCCAGGAGAAAATGATGAGCATTAAGGGCAAGGACATCGGCGTTGTGTTTCAGGACCCCATGAGCGCCATGGACCCCCTTATGAAAATCGGGCCCCAGGTGGAGGAGGTACTTAAAATCCACACAAAGCTCACCGGCGAGGAGCGGCGCCAAAGGGCCCTGAAGGCCCTTTCCATGGCGGACCTGGACGACCCGGATACTGTTTACGGCAAGTACCCCTTTGAGCTCTCCGGAGGCATGCTGCAGAGAGTGATGATTGCGGCGGCCCTTGTCATAAAGCCCCGGCTTATGGTGCTGGATGAACCCACCACGGCCCTTGACGTGACGACACAGAACGATATTCTTAAGCTGCTGACCCGGCTCAACAAAAAAAGCGGCATTTCCATGCTGTTCATCTCCCACAACCTGAACGTTGTGCGGAAGCTGTGCCCCAGGGTAATCGTCATGCAGCGGGGGCTGATTGTTGAAAACGGCGATACGGAGACGGTTTTCCGCTCTCCCAGCCATCCCTATACGAAGAAGCTGATTGATTCCATACCCTTCTGGAAAAGGGGTGACGAGAAT
>JAFPTE010000116.1 GCA_017400415.1 Oscillospiraceae bacterium | reverse complement strand
TTCACAAGGGTGTCCTTCCGGACGTAGTTGGGGATTTTCAGCTCCTCCGGGCTTATGAGAACGAAACGGACGCCCTCATAGCGGCACAGGGCGTTTATAAGGGAGTGGACCGTTCTGCCGAACTTCAGGTCTCCGCAGAGGCCCACGGTGAGGCCCTCAAAGGCCCCCTTCTCCCGGCGGATGGTCAGAAGGTCAGCCAGGGTCTGGGTGGGGTGGCAGTGGCCCCCGTCCCCGGCGTTTATGACCGGCACGTCGGCGTTGTTTGCGGCTACCAGAGCGGCGCCCTCCTTGGGGTGGCGCATGGCTATGATGTCGGCGTAGCAGCTTACCACCTTGGCGGTGTCCGCCACGCTCTCGCCCTTGGCGGCGGAGGAGGAGGCGGCGGAGGCCATGCTCAGCACATTGCCGCCCAGCTCATACATGGCCGCCTCAAAGCTCAGGCGGGTCCTGGTGGAGGGCTCAAAAAACAGGGTGGCCAGCTTCAGGCCCCGGCAGGCGTCCCGATAATCCTTGGGCCGCTCGATAATGGCCATGGCCTCGTCCATGAGGCTCTCGATCTCCAGGGCGGACAGGTCGGTTATATCGATAACGCTTCTCTTGCTCATCTGCCGATCCAGCTTTCGTCAGAGGGATTATCGCGGAAGGCCAGGAGGCGGCTTACGTCCGTATCCTTAATGTAGCCCTCCTCCGCCGCCGCCTTTACAACGGCGTCAAAATCCGTCAGGGAGACGTTCTTTACATGAGCCTCAGCCAGTCTGTCCAGGCCCCGCTTCATGCCGTAGGTGAAGATTGAGACAATGCCCAGCACCTGGGCTCCCGCCTCCCGAAGGGCCTCCACCACCTCGATAACGCTGCCGCCGGTGGAGATAAGGTCCTCCACCACCACGACCCTTGCGCCCGGGTCCAGCCGGCCCTCGATGCGGTTCTGGCGGCCGTGGTCCTTGTTGCCGGAGCGCACGTAGCCCATAGGCAGGCCCAGGATGTGGCCCGTGATGGCGGCGTGGGCGATGCCGGCGGTGGATGTGCCCATGAGCACCTGGACGTCGGGATAGGTCTCTCTTATAAGCTCCGCCAGGCCGTTTTCCACGTCAGAGCGGACCTCCGGTGCCGTGAGGGTCAGGCGGTTATCGCAGTAAATGGGGCTCTTGATGCCGCTGGCCCAGGTGAAGGGCTCCTCCGGCCGGAGGAACACGGCCTTGATTTTCAGAAGGTCTCTTGCAATCAGCTCTCTGGTTTCCATAATATCCTCCCCTAAGCTTCAGTCAACGAATTCTCTTACGCAGCGTTCATAGGCCGCCACCGGGTCTGCCGCCGCCGTGATGGGCCGTCCCACCACGATATAGTCGGAGCCGATGAGCTTCGCCTGGGCGGGGGTCATGACCCGCTTCTGGTCCCCTGCGGGGCCGTCCGCAAAGCGGACGCCGGGGGTCACGGTGAGAAAGTCCCTGCCGCAGGTCTCGTGGACAGCCTGAGCCTCCAGAGGCGAGCAGACCACCCCGTCGAGGCCAGCCCTTTTGGCGTTCCGGGCGTAGCTCATGACCACCTGGGCCATGGGCTTTTCGATGAGTATCTCATTTTCCAGGGCGTTCTGGTCTGTGCTGGTGAGCTGGGTCACGGCGATGAGCAGAGGCCGGGTGCCGTCGGGCCTGGTGAGGCCATCCAGTGCCGCCTCCATCATGGCGCCGGTGCCGGCGGCGTGGAGATTGGTGATATCCACGTCCAGGCCTCTCAGAACGGCCATGGTCTTCTTCACGGTGTTGGGTATATCGTGGAGCTTCAGGTCCAGGAATATCTTATGGCCCCGGGCCTTTATCTCTCTGACTATCGCCGGCCCCTGGGAGTAATAGAGCTCCATGCCGATCTTCACAAAGGGCTTTCTGCCGGTGAACTTATCCAGAAAGGCCAGGGTCTCCTCCCCGGAGGAGAAGTCACAGGCTACGATTACG
>JAFPTE010000115.1 GCA_017400415.1 Oscillospiraceae bacterium | reverse complement strand
GCAGTATTCGGCGTAAACCTCAGCAACAGTTTTTCTTGTAATCCTGCGCTGCCGCTCACGATCAAAGCGGGCTTGCAGCATGGCTGCTTCCCTTGCCTTGATTGCCTGGCTTTTGGTTTTCAGCTTGTTCCCAAGTGCATCTGTGGTTTTGCGGCTGCTGACCTGCTTCCCATCCACGACCATGACGAAGCGGAAGCCCCATAAACCGTTTTCAAGCTGATAAACTCCTACATCATTTGCTTTTGCCATAAATAATACCTCCAATCTTGTCCTAAACATGGCTTTTTTGAATTGACAAGGATTGAAGGAAGGACAAGAAGTGTCCAAAAGTTGTTAGAAAGATGCTTGAAAAGCGAACAGAAAACGTATATTATTTGCTTAAATTAAAAGAGAAAGTGGCTCCTATGCAGTCTTTTTCCCGAGCACCCATAGTCACGAGCGAATGCGAAGTGACTAATGAGATCGGCCGTGACGAAGCCCGCCACGGCAGAGCCTTCGAGGGCCTGTACAAGAGATACTTCGGGAAATAAGAAAACTAAACCACAAGGGTGCGTTCCGCATTTGGAACGCACCCTTTTTTTATTCGATTGTGCCCCTGGGCTCTGCCAGGACCGTGTGCTGGTTTGTGTAGGTCACCATGCCGGGGCGGGCCCCGGCGGGCTTCTTCACGTACTTCACCAGGGCCCAGTCCACAGGCACCTTGCTGCCCTCCCGGGCCTGGCTGTAATTGGCCGCCTGGGCGGCGGCCTGGGCGTTGGTCTCTCCCCGGGCTGGGCGCCGGCACAGGAGATTATGACGTGGCTGCCGTGGCTTTTCAGGGCGTGGAGCCATATATCCGTTTTGGCGGAGCTGCGGAAGGTCAGCTCGTCGTTCTGCAGATTGTTGCGGCCCACACGGATGGCATAGCCCTCCGTGGAGGTAAACTGCAGGGGGCCCTCCGGCCGTATCTTCTCCCGCTTCTTCCCCTCCCGGCGGAGGATGCCGGACTCATAGAGCTCCTCCCTTATCTCGCTGACCGCCCGGAAGGAATCCGCCCGGCTCAGCTCCTCCAGGACGCTCTCCAGATAGGCCAGCTCCTTCTCGCCCCTGTCTATCTCGCCCATGAGGTGGCCCTCGGCGCTTTTCAGTCTGGAATATTCCTTATAGTACCGGGCGGCGTTCTCCTGGGGCGTTTTCAGGGGGTCCAGGGTTATCTGCCGCACTCCGCCCATAAACCAGTCCTCCGCCTCAAAGGCGGTCTCCCCCTTCCGGAGCCGGTACAGATTGGAGGTTATCAGGTCACCGCACTGGCGGTAATACTCCCGCTTCTCCGTCTCCAGAAGCTCCCGGCGCTGATTGCCCAGCCGCCGCTCCACCCGGTCCCGGAGAGTTTTGACGGTTTTCAGAATGTCCCCGGTCCGGCGGCGGCGCCGCTCCTCCTCGGTCCTCTCGCTCCAGAAGCTGTCCAGAAGGGAGGAAAAGCTCTCCGCCCGCTCCGGCGCTCCCCCGTACTGAAAGACCGGGATATAGGAAAACTCCCGCAGCTGCCCTGCCTCATCATAGGCTGCCCAGGGCTGGGGAGAAGCGCTGCGCAGGTACTCCAGCGCCTCCAGGGCCCGGTCCCGGGCCACGGAATAGACGGGCTCGGACACGCCCCCGCAGGCCCGGAGGCAAAGCTCCCGGCTCACCAGAGGCGAGACGCCCTCAAAGCTGTCAAGTATCCACTTGTCAAAAAGCATATCGCTGTCAGCGGCGTCCAGAAGGGCTGCGATATCCTCCCCGCCCAGGGCGAAGAGATCCCGCTTCCCCCGCATCTCCGGGGGCCGGTAGCGCATGCCCGGCAGGACGGCCCGCTTTTCGTCGATGCCGCCCGTGCGGTACAGGCAGTCCGTGATTATGTCATCCCCGTCCGTGAGGATTATGTTTGCACTGCGGCCGAAGAGCTCGCAGATAAGGCTCCGGCGCTCCCCCAGGCCGAAGGTGCCCGGGGCGTCCAGGTCCAGGCGCAGAATCCGGTCCCCGCCGGGCTGGCTCACCTCCAGCACCCTGGCGCCCACCAGGTGCTTCCGGAGGAGCATGCAGAACATGGGAGGCTGGGCGGGCCGGTCCGGCTCCATGGCGGTAAAGCACACCCGGGCTCCCCCGTTTCCGCCCCCCAGGTACAGCTCCCGGCGGCCGGAGGCCGTCTTCACGGAGAGCACGATCTCGTTCCGGGAGGGCTGATTGACCTTTTCGATTTTTGCCCCGGCAAGGTTTTCGGCAAGCTCCCGGCACAGGGCCCGGAGAAAGTTTCCGTCCAGGGCCATCACTGCACCTCCGAGAGCTCGAAGAGCTCCATAGCCCGCTGGGACCGGCCCGTCAGGTACAGGTAGCCGAACAGGGCCTCAAGCCCCGTGGCGGCGTGGTACTCCTCCGTGGAGGCGGCCTTGGGCACGGAGTTCACCTTGGCGTTCCGGCCCCGGCGGTACACCTCCGCCTCCTCCTCGGTCAGAAGGGGTATGATTCTTTCCATGCGCCTTGCCTGGGCAGGAGCCCGGACCAGACTCACGGACATCTTATGCAGATTATGGGCCGTCTCCCGGCCCTGGGACGCCAGCTTTGTCCGCACCATAAGCTCGAACACCGCATCCCCCACGTGGGCCAGAGCCAGGTTGGAGAGCTGCCTTGCGCTCTCCGGGCTCAGCTCCGGCAGAAAGGTATTTGCCATCTTCTCTCCTACTTTACAATAACGTTCCCGGCGCCGAGCTTTTCGCTGAGCTCCTGCACCAGGGCCTCATGGATAAGGCACCGGGCACCCAGCCTTGCCCCCGTATCCCGGAAGTATATGACGCACTGCTCCGTGCCCGGGAACATATCCAGAAGCTTTTTGAGCCAGTCAAGCTGCCCCTCATCCCGGGTGCCGAAGGCCAGGTAGAGCTTTTTTTGCCCCTGGGGCTGAGGCACGGTCTCCGGCTGGGGCTGAGTCCGGGGCTGGGTATCCTTAAGCTCATCCACGAAGTTTGCCATGACCTGAGGCGGCTTGTCGTCCCGGACGGACAGGCGCCCCTTCACGGTGACTATCCTGTCGTTTTCCAGGAGCCTGCCGGACCGGTCCAGCACCTTCTGGAAGCACAGAAGCTCCATATCACCGGTGCCGTCCGTAATGGTGACATAGGCCATAATACCGCCGTTTTTGGTGGTTTTCTGCTTTACGGAGGAGATAATGCCGCACAGGGTCAGGCTGTCCCCGTCCCGGGCGCCCAGTGCGTCCGGGTCGTTTTCGTACTGCTCCATTATGGCGCCGATGGGCACGGCCCCCAGGCGCTTCATGGCGTCCCGGTAGTCGTCCATGGGGTGGCCGGACAGGTAAAGGCCCGTGACCTCCCGCTCCATGTTCATCTTCTCCGCAGGAGTATAGTCCGGCAGGTCAGGAATATCCACGGTGACCTCCGGCTCCTCATGCTGCCGGGAGCCGCCGCCGAAAAGATCCAGCTGGCCCTCCACGTTCTTCCGGAAGGAGTCCGCCACGCTGTCCAGAATGAGCTGGCACATCTGCAGAAGCTGCCGCCGGTTCACTCCCAGGGCGTCAAAGGCGCCGCACTTTATAAGGCTCTCGGCGGTGCGGCGGTTGAAGTCCGCCCCGTACATCCGCCGGGTGAAGTCCTCAAAGGAGCGGAAGGGGCCGGACCTCTGCCGCTCCGCCATTACAAGCTCAATGAATTTGTTGCCGATATTCTTCACCGCCGCCAGTCCGTAGCGGATGTTGCGGCCGGAAACGGTGAAGCGGTTTTCGGACTCGTTTATATCCGGAGGCAGGATGGCGATGCCCATATCCTTGCACTCCTTGGTGTACTCCGCCACCTTCTCCGCCTCGCCCAGGACGCTGGACATAAGGGCGGCCATATACTCCCGGGGGTAGTGGCACTTCAGATAGGCGGTCTGGTAGGCCACGATGGCGTAGCTTACGGCGTGGGCCTTGTTGAAGACGTAGTTGGCAAAGTCCAGTATCTCGTTGTAGATGCTCTCCGCAACGGAGGCGGAGACGCCGTTTTTCACGGCGCCGGCGATGCCCCGCTCCGGATCGCCGTTTATGAAGGCTGTGCGCTCCCGCTCGATCTCGTCCATGTGCTTCTTGCTCATGGCCCGGCGAATCATATCCGCCTGGCCCAGGGAGAAGCCGGCGATGCGGCGGAAAATCTCGATGACCTGCTCCTGGTAGACGATGCAGCCGTAGGTCACGTTCAGTATGGGCTCCAGGATGGGGTGCTTGTAAACTATCTTCTCCGGGTGCTGGGAGCACTCCAGAAACCGGGGTATGGAGTCCATGGGTCCCGGCCGGTACAGGGCGATGACGGCGGTGATATCCTCGATGCTCTTGGCCCGCAGGGAGGTGCATACCCCGGTCATGCCGGTGCTCTCCAGCTGGAAAACGCCGCTGGTCTTCCCCGCCGCCAGCATTTCGTAGGTGGCCCTGTCGTCGTCGGGGATTTTGTGCAGGTCGAAGTCCGGCTGTGTGCGCCGGATGGTCTTCACGGCGTCGTCAATGATGGTCAGGTTCCGCAGGCCCAGGAAGTCCATCTTCAGAAGGCCCAGCTTCTCAAGGGTGGTCATGACGTACTGGGTGGCGATGGTGTTGTCCTTCTTCGAGAGGGCCAGGGGCACATAGGTGTAGACCGGGTTTTTGGTGATGACCACCCCGGCGGCGTGGGTGCCGGAGTCCTTGGGCATATCCTCGATGGCCCGGGCGGTGTCGATGACCTTCGCCACCCTGGGGTCCGAATCGTACATATCCCGGAGCTGCTTTGAGGTCTCCAGGGCGTCCTTTATGGTGATTTTCAGAGTATTTGGTATGGCCTTGGCAATCTCGCTCTCCTCCTGGAAGGAAAGGCCCAGGACCTTGCTGACGCTGCGTACGGCGTTTTTCGCCTTCAGGGTATTGAAGGTGACTATCTGGGCCACGTGGTCCTCTCCGTACTTGCGCTTTACATAATCCACGACCTCGCCCCTTCTGCGCTCGCAGAAGTCCATGTCGATATCCGGCATGGAGACCCGCTCCGGGTTCAGAAAGCGCTCGAAGTACAGGCTGTATTTGATGGGGTCCACCTCGGTGATATCCAGGCAGTAGCTCACCACGCTGCCGGCGGCGGAGCCTCTGCCGGGGCCCACGGGAATGCCGCTTTTCTTGGCGTAGCCCACGAAGTCGGAGACGATAAGAAAGTAGTCCGTAAAGCCCATGCGGTTTATCATATCCAGCTCATACCGCAGCTGCTTCTGAACGTCCTGCCGGTCCGGGCCGTACTTTTTGAGCATGCCCGCAAGGCACAGCTTTTCAAGATAAGCCTTTGAATCCGTCTCCCCCCGGGGGAGCTTGAATTCCGGCAGGTAATAGTGGCCGAACCGGAACTCCATATTGCACCGGTCCGCAATATACTGGGTGTTGGAATAGGCCTCCGGCTCGTCCGGGAAGAGCCTGCGCATCTCCGCCTCGGTCTTCATGTAGAGCTGGTCGGTCTCGAATTTCATCCGGTTGGGGTCCTCCACGGTCTTGCCGGTCTGGATGCACATGAGCACATCCTGGGCAGCTGCGTCGGAGCTGGTCAGATAGTGGGCGTCGTTGGTGACCACCAGGGGCACCCCTATCTCCCGGGAGAGGCGGATGAGGGCGGCGGAGGCCTTCTTCTCCTCACGGATGCCGTGGTCCTGGAGCTCCAGGAAGTAGTTTCCGTGACCGAAGATGGCCTCATGCTCCAGGGCGGCCTTCTTGGCCTCCTCATACCGGTCCTGGATAAGGAGCTTTGGCACGATGCCCTGGATGCAGGCGGAGAGGCAGATAAGCCCCTCGTGGTGGGCACGGAGCAGGTCCATATCTATCCTGGGCTTCATATAGAAGCCCTCCGCAAAGCCCATGGAGACAAGGTAGCAGAGATTTCTGTAGCCGGTCTCGTTTTCGCACAGCAGGATAAGGTGGTGCCGGTCCGAATCCGGGCCGTGCTCCTTATCGAACCTGGTCCTGGGGGCCACGTAGACCTCGCAGCCGATGATGGCCTTTATGCCCTGCTTTTTGCACTCCTCGTAGAAAGACACGGCGCCGTACATGACGCCGTGATCGGTGATGGCGCAGGCGGTCTGCCCCATGGCCTTGACCCTTGCCACAAGGTCCTTTATTCTGTTGGCGCCGTCCAGGAGGCTGTACTCCGTATGGACGTGCAGATGGGTGAAAGCCATGGCGTCTCCTTACAGCTCCCGGGCGATGGCCAGGAGCTTTCTCATTCTGTGGTTGATTCCCGATTTCGTAAGCGGCGGCTCAAAGGCGGCGGCCAGCTCCGTAAGGCTCAGCTCCGGCAGCTCCTCCCGCTTCTCGGCGGTCTGGCGGAGCTTTTCCGGCAGGGAGCTCATAAGCCCCGCCCGGCGTATCTTCCGTATGGCCGCAATCTGCTCCTCGGAGGCCACCACGCTCTTCATGACGTTGGCCGTGTCGCAGTTGACCTTCCGGTTCACGGAGTTTTTCATATCCTTTTCGATTTTGGCGCTCATGACCTGCATGGCGCAGACCGGGGCGCCCAGGGCCGTCAGCACGTCCTCAATGGCGGCGGAGGACTTGAAATAGGTCACGAAGCTCCCGGCCCGGGAAACGGTCTTGGGCTCCAGCCCCATCTCCTGGAAGAGGCTGGGCATCTCCCGGGAGACGAAGTAGTGGGTGGTGGTCAGCTCCAGGTGGTAGCGCTTGGCCGGGTCCGTGACGCTGCCCCCGGCCAGAAAGGCCCCCCGCAGGAAGGCCTCCCGGGCGCCCGGGTCCTCCAGGGCCCCCAGGTTTATATGCAGGGCGCTCTCCGGCTCCATGCCGAAGGCGGAGCGTATGCGCCCCAGCTTCTCCGGGTCGGCGGTATAGAACACCGCCCTGCCCCCCTCCTCCCCGGCCTCGCAGTCCGGCCCGGTGCCGAAGGCCCGGCGGAAGAGCCTGGGAATGCGGCGCTTAAGCTCCTCCGAGGAGGTCACGATTTTTATTTCTTTTGACGTGAAGGTATTGGCAAAGAGCAGAAGCCCGTAGCACTCTGCCTGGCTCAGGGCCCGGGAGGCGGGCTCCTGGCGGCAGAGCTCCGCCTTCACTTCTCCGGAAAAGCTCATTCTATCTCTCCATTCGTATTTATGACCCGGCCTTGTCCAGGTCCCTGTGTATGCACTCCGTGGTGTAGCCCTTGGAGGCGAAGTAGGCCGCCAGAGCCTCGGTCACCGCCACGGAGCGGTGCTTGCCGCCGGTGCAGCCCACGGCCACGGTCAGGCTCAGCTTGCCCTCCTCCTCATAGTTGGGCATCAGGTAGGAGAGCATCTCCTCAAACCGATGCAGAAACTCCTGGGCCTGGCCCCCCTTGAAGACGTACTCCGCCACCTCCGTGCTCTGGCCGGTCTTGTCTCTCAGCTCCGGCACGTAGAAGGGGTTGGGCAGGAAGCGCACGTCGAAAACTATATCGGCCTCCATGGGCAGGCCGTACTTATAGCCGAAGCTCATGCAGGACACACGGATCTTATCCTCGCCCCCGGCGCCGAACATGCGGAACAGGGTCCGCTGGAGCCTGCCCAGGGTGAGGCCCGTAGTGTCGATGGTGTAGTCCGCCCGCTGGCGCACGGGCTCCAGAATCTTTATCTCCCGGTGGACCGCCTCCACAAGGCTTATGCCCTCCGTATCCAGCGGGTGCCGGCGGCGGGTCTCCTTGTAGCGCTTCACGATGGTGTCCACCGTGGCGTCCACGTACAGTATCTTATAGGGGAAGCCCAGGGACAAAAGCTCATCCAGGGCCTCGAAAAGCTCGTCAAAGCTCTCCCGGCTCCGCACGTCCGTCACCAGGGCCACACGCTCATATCTTCCCCGGGTGGCGGCGCAGAGCTCCGCAAACTTGGGTATCAGCGAAACGGGCATATTGTCCACAACGTAAAAGTCCAGGTCCTCCAGGGCTGCAGCCACACGGCTCTTCCCCGCCCCGGAGAGGCCGGAAATGATAAGTATCTCCACCCTAATCCCCCGATTCTCTCAGCGTATTATTTTTACCTCCGGCTCCAGAAGAATACCGGAGAAATCAAAAACCCTTTTCTGTACCTCATCCATCAGTGCAAGTATATCCGATGCGGTGGCGTCGCCGGTGTTGATGACAAAGCCCGCATGCTTCACGGAGACCTGGGCGCCCCCCACGGTAAGGCCCTTGAGCCCCGCCGCCTCAATGAGCCGGGCGGCGTAGTCCCCCTGGGGCCGCTTGAAGGTGGACCCGGCGGAGGGCTTATCTATGGGCTGCTTCTCATTGCGCCTTTGGTTAAGCTCCGCCATTCTGGCCCTTATCTCTCCCTTTTCCCCGGGGGAGAGAGCCACCGAAGCGGACAGGACAACATCCCCTGTGTCCTGAAATACGCTGCGGCGGTAACCGAAGCCGCATTCCGCCGCCGGCAGAACGGCTATGCCGCCCTCCCTCAAAACCGTCACGGAGACGGCCACATCCTTTATCTCCCCGCCGTAGGCTCCGGCGTTCATGTACACGGCGCCCCCTACGGTGCCCGGGATGCCGGAGGCGAACTCCAGCCCCGCCAGGCCCTCCCCGGCGGCGTAAGCGGCCAGGGACCCCAGGGAACAGCCGGCCAGGGCCGTAAGGCTGCTGCCCTGCCTTGTTATGCGGTTAAGGTCCGTCAGGCACACAACCGCCAGGTCATGTTTCCCGTCCGTAAAGAGCAGGTTGGAGCCCCGGCCCATTACGAGAACGGGAACGCTCTCCTCCCGGGCGTTTTCCAGAAGCCAGCTGAGCTCCTCCACAGTCCTGGGCTTTATGAAGGCGGCCACAGTGCCCCCGGCCCGGAAGGTGGTCCGGCGGCTCATGGGCTCGTCAAACAGAACAGTCTCCCCGAACTCCTCCATATAGAGCCGTGCAAAGGTCTGCGTTCTCATGGCTCACCCCTGGAGAGAGTCAAAGTAATGGTCGATGCGGTCGGAAAACTCCTTGGCGGAGTCGTAGCCCTGGCGCTTCTGGCGGTTGTTCATGGCGGCCACCTCCAGAATGACGGCCAGGTTCCGGCCGGGCTGGATGGGGATGGTGATGTGCGGCACCTTCACCCCCAGGATATCCACATAGTGGTACTCGTTGCCTATGCGGTCATAGGTGGTCTCCGGCTTCCAGGTCTCCAGCTGGACCACCAGGTCGATTTTCTCGGACCACTTCACGCTGCCCATGCCGAAAATCCGACGCACGTCCACAACGCCGATGCCCCTCAGCTCGATGTAGTTCCGGATGAGCTCCGGAGCGGAGCCCATAAGGGTGGTGGAGTCCACCCGCTTTATGTCAACTGCATCGTCGGAGATGAGTCTGTGTCCCCGCTTTATGAGCTCGATGGCGGCCTCGGACTTGCCGATGCCGCTCTCGCCGGTGATGAGAAGGCCCTCGCCGTAGATCTCCACGAAGACGCCGTGGCGGGTGACGGAGGGCGCCAGCTCGTCCTTCAGCTTGGAGATGATGGCCACGATGAGCTCGCTGGTCTCCTTGGGGCTTTTCAGAAGTGTAATATCGTGCTTCTCCGCCGCCTCCAGGCACTCGGGCATAAGCTCCGAATCGTGGGCGATGATAAGGGCGGGAATTCCGCTCTCAAAGAAGCGTTCAAACTTTTCCAGGCGCTTTCCGGAGGTGAACTGGGCCAGGTAGGCCGTCTCCGCCACGCCGATTATCTGCATGCGGTCCGGGTCGAAGAAGTCATAGAAGCCGCCGAGCTGGAGCCCGGGACGGTTGACCACCTGGGTGGTGATGCGTTTTGTCTCATAATCCGAGGATTTGTTCACGATCTGCAGGCCGATGGCCTCCACAAGCTTTTTCAGCAGCATTCCGCCGTTAGATTCCATAGGGTGCCTCCTTAATTAGATGACGGGCTGTGCACATACTTTCATATGGTAGATTTTAATAAAAATCCCGCCGTTTTGCAAGTGCTTTCCGTAGGAATTTATATTTTCATTTTTTAGAAAAATATGCTTGCTTTTTCGTCAGCTTTCTGCTATACTTTATAGGCTATTTGAGAATTAGCGTGCCTTTCCCAGGATTTGGGTTTACGGTAGATTTATTAAGGAGGTGCTGAAATGGCAAAGTGTGAATTTTGCGGCAAGGATGTTGCGTTCGGTATCCAGGTTTCCCACTCCCACAGGAGAAGCAACCGCACCTGGAAGCCCAATGTGAAGCGTGTCAAGGCTGTGGTGAACGGAGCTCCCCGTCATGTGTATGTTTGCACAAGGTGCCTCCGCAGCGGTAAAGTTACCCGTGCTGTGTAATCGCCCACAAAAAGAGTTATCCCCCGCCGGAATCCCGGTGGGGGATTTTTTTAGTTTTCGTCGCCCCGCTGGCGGATGGTTATGCGGACCGGGGTGCCCTCCAGGCCGAAGGTCTCCCGGATGCGGTTTTCCAGGTAGCGCTGATAGGAGAAGTGGAAAAGCTCGGCGTCGTTGCAGAAGAAGACGAAGTGGGGGGGCTTCACGCCGATTTGGGTTACATAATATATCTTCAGTCTCCTGCCCTTGTCCGTAGGCGGCTGGACCCGGGCCTGGGCGTCCGCCAGGACGTTGTTCAGCATGCCGGTGGTGATGCGGGTGGCGGCCTGCTCGTTAACATAATTCACAAGCTCGAATATCCGGTCCACTCTCTGGCCCGTCAGGGCGGAGACGAAGACGATGGGGGCATACTGCATGAACACCAGGTCGCCCCGGACCTTCTCACGCATTTTGTCCATGGTCTTGTCGTCCTTCTCCACCAGGTCCCACTTGTTCACAACGATGACGCTGGCCTTGCCTGCCTCGTGGGCCAGCCCGGCAACCTTTGTATCCTGCTCCGTGACCCCGTCCCGGGCGTCGATCATGATGAGGCACACGTCCGCCCGCTCGATGGCGGCCTGGGCACGCATGACGGAGTATTTTTCGATTTTGTCGTTTACCCTGGACTTTTTCCGCATGCCGGCGGTGTCGATGAACAGGTACTTGCCCCACTCATTCTCAAAGGGGGTGTCCACGGCGTCACGGGTGGTGCCCGCCACGTCGGAGACTATGACCCGCTCCTGGCCCAGAATACAGTTTATGATGGAGGATTTGCCGGCGTTGGGCTTGCCGATGACGGCGATTTTGATGCGGTCCGGCTCCTCCCCGTAGTCCTCCTCCGGGGGGAAATAGGCCACGCAGGCGTCCAGAAGCTCGTCGGTGCCGTGGCCGTGGACGGCGGAGACGGAGATGGGATCCCCCACGCCCAGGGAGTAAAACTCATAAATCTCCGGGTCCGTGGGGCCCACGGAGTCCATCTTGTTCACCGCCAGAACGATGGGCTTCTTGGACCGGAGGAGCATATTGGCCACCTCCTTGTCGGCGGCGGTGACGCCGGTGGTGATATCGCACACCAGGACGATAACGTCCGCCTCATCCATGGCAGCCATGGCCTGGGCACGCATGAAGGAGAGAATCTCGCTGTCCGCCCGGGGCTCGATGCCGCCGGTATCCACAATGATGAAGGGCCTGCCCACCCATTCGCAGTCCGCATAAAGCCGGTCCCGGGTGACGCCGGGGGTATCCTCCACGATGGACAGCCGCTTGCCCGCCAGGCGGTTGAAGAGCATGCTCTTGCCCACGTTGGGGCGGCCCACTATTGAAACGATAGGTTTTGACATATTCTTGTCCTCTTATCTAAGCATTACTTCCAGAAGCTCCGCTCCCCCGCCGGAGATGGGCACTATGGGCACGCCCAGGGCCCGGGAGGCCTCCTCCAGGGTCACGTCGTCCAGGAAGATGTTCTCCCCGTCCTTGAGCATCCGGTTCGTTATATAAAGAGTTTTGCCCAGCGGCTTGCCCCGCAGCTGGTTTATAAGGTCCCCGCCGGTTATGAGGCCCGCCACGTCGATGCTGTGACCGAAGAAGTCGTTCATAATGGTGTAGACCGTTCCGTCGATTCCGGGGAACTTTTCCTTTGCCAGCCGCAGAAGCTCCGTCAGCATAAATGCGGAGGCGCCGCCGGTGGCCATGGAGAAGGGGGTGCCCAGAGCCGGGCCCTCGCACTCCGCCAGAGCCTGGGAAAACTCCGTTATCATCAGTCTTATGAGCCCCACGCCGTTTTCCAGCTGGGGGTAGCCCTCGTACCAGTCCTCCTCCGGCAGGGGCCTGCCGGCCTTCAGGAAGAACTCATCCGAGGGGAAGAAAATCCTGCTGCCCTTCTCCGCCAGGTACTTATCCGTAAGCTCCGCAATAAGGTCCAGGGTCTCGGCGGCGTGCTCGGGGGTAAAGGGCTTAAGGGGGAAGAGGCCCTCCCGGAACCTGGTGAGCCCTACGGGAATGACGGAGACGCTGTTTACCGCCGGATGGAGCTTACTGAGCTCCTCCATGGTGTAGCGCAGATGCTCCCCGTCGTTAATCTCCGGGCAGCAGACTATCTGGCAGTTCATCTCGATGCCGGCCGCAGCCAGCCGCCGGACTATCTCAATGCCCTCCCCTGCCCGCCGGTTCCCCAGCATCATGCAGCGCAGAGACGGCTCCATGGTGTGGACGGAGACGTTTATGGGGCTGATTTTCAGGCTTATTATGCGCTGAATCTCCCGCTCGGACATATTTGTCAGGGTGATATAGCTGCCGGTCAGGAAGGAGAGGCGCACGTCATCATCCTTGAAGTACAAAGTCTCCCGCATGCCCTCCGGCATCTGGTCCACGAAGCAGAAGATGCAGTTATTGGCGCAGGACCGGGCCTTATCCATCAGATAGGTCTCAAAATCCAGGCCGCTGTCCTCCCCCGGCGCCTTCCGGACCTTCACCGTTTCCTCGGTGCCGTCGGCACGGCGGATGAGGAACAGGGCGTGGCTGTCATAGCCGTAATACATATAGTCCAGCACGTCCCGGATAATATGGCCGTCAATCTCCAGGAGCGTATCGCCGGGTACTATGCCCGCCCGGGCGGCGGGAGAATGGGGCCGCACGGTGCTTATTTTGTTGTTCATGCAGGTCCCCCCTTTGAAATCAAAAAAGGCGGCGGGCCCAGCCCGTCGCCTAAATGAGCGATAACTTACTTCGCCTCTACTGCCACGACCTCACGGCCGTTGTAAGCGCCGCAGGCTCTGCAGGCACGGTGGGGCAGATTCAGCTCACCGCACTTGGGGCAGGGAACGAGGCCGGGAACGCTGAGCTTCCAGTTGGAACCCCGTCTCTTATCTCTGCGTGCTTTGGAAACCTTTCTCTTCGGTACTGCCATGGTGACACCTCCTGTTTATTCATCGTTCTCCAGGAGCTGCCATAGGACAGCAAGCCTGGGGTCTCGGTCTTCCCCGCAGTTGCAGGGGCCATCGTTGAGATTTTTGCCGCATTTGGGACATAGGCCTTTGCAGTCCTCACTGCAAAGCTGCCGCTGCTCCATATTAAGGACCAGCGCCTCCATGCCGATCTCGTCAAGGTCACAGAAGCGGCCCTCCGAAAGGAGGTAGATATCCTCGGAGTCCTCATCCTGGAGCTCCTCCGCCAAGTAGACCCGGACGGGTATGTGAAGGGGTTTTACGAAGTGCTTAAGGCAGCGGCCGCAGGTGCAGGCCATCTGACTGTCAAGCTCTCCGGTCACCGTAAAGGTGCCGGCGTGGTTTTCCACCCGGCCGGAGAACACCACCGGGGCGGTGAACTCATCTACGCCGGAAAAAACAAGGCCGTCAGCGGTGACTTCAAAGGAAAACGGCAGACTGCCGCCGCCCTCCTCCATTATTTCACGAAGGTCAAGCTTCATAATTACCCTCTCTGACCCATCATAAAGGCACATAGTATTATAAATGAAATGCCGGCGGATGTCAAGCACAAAAATTGCTCTGCAGGCACTTTTTGAGAGCCCCTTTCGGGGCTCTCAGGGGTTTATTTGAGCTTTACGTTCTCCCAGAGGGAGTTCATATAGTCCAGGGTCTCCTGGGGCAGGTTCCGGAAGGCCAGCTTGTTGTACTGCTCGGAGAAGTTCTCGATGCCGGGATACAGGATGGCGACGGTTTCCTCGCCCAGGTCCTCCAGGTACTCCGGGTCGGTGTACACGATCTTGTTGGGGGATGCGTAATAGGTGTACTCGGCGTTGGCAACGGCGGCGTCACGGCTCAGCATGAAGTTGATGAAAATCTCCGCCAGCTCCTTCTCCTGGCAGCAGGAGGGGATGCACATGGCGTCCACATAGAAGTTGGTGGGGTCCGGATAATAGAACTGCAGGTCCACCTTCTCGGCCTGGTCGTCCAGCATGGTGAAGTAGTCACCGGCATAGTAGATGCCGACGGAGGCCTCGCCGGACTCCATGATGTTGTAGATCTCGTCCATGACCTGGCCGTAGAGCAGGGGCCGCTGGGCCATGAGCTCATTGTAGGCTCTGTCCCACTGGGTCTTGTCCGTGGAGTTCACGTCCAGCCCCAGACGGTACTGGGCGGTGCCGAAGGCGTCACGGGGGTTATTGAAGGAGACTATCTTGCCCTTGTACTTGGGGTTCCATAAGAGGTCCCAGCCATGGGCGTCGGCCTCGTCCACCTCGTTGGCGTTCCAGATGATGCCCACAACGCCGTAGGTGTAAGGCACGGAGTACTTGTTGTCCGGGTCATAGTAAAGGCCCTTGAAGCTCTGGTCGATATTGGAGTAATTGGGGATGTTCTTGAAATCCAGGGGCAGGAGCATGTTCTCTGCGGCCATGCGGGCGATCATGTAGTCGGAGGGGATGATGATGTCGTAGCTCACGGCGCCGGCGGAGAGCTTAGCGTACATATCCTCGTTGGACTGGAAGGTGTCGTAGTTCACGTGGACCTTCTCGCCGTAGGTCTCCTCATACCAGGCCTCGAACTCCTTGATGGTGTCGTAGCTGTCCTCGGAGCCGTCGGAGATGTACTCGCCCCAGTTGTAAACGTTCAGAGTCTTGCCGGAGCCGCCGCAGGAGGCCAGAAGCACTGCCAGCAGCATTGCCATCAGAATGGCGGGGATAATCTTTTTCAATTCAGCTTTTTCCTTTCAGTCTTTTCTTTTCTCTTCTTTTGGCCATGGCGTCATCGTCCGTCAGGTTGGATATGAGCAGCAGGGCCAGTATAACGAAGAAGATTATGGTGGCCAGGGCGTACATTTTGGGGGTCACCGTCTTCTTGGTCATATTGTAGATACGGATGGGCAGGGTCTGGAACCCGGCGCCGGAGGTAAAATAGCTTATGACGAAGTCGTCCAGGCTCATGGTGAAGGCCATGATGGCGCCGGTGACTATGCCGGGCATTATCTCCGGAATGGTGACCTTGAAGAAGGCCTCCCAGGGGGTGCAGCCCAGGTCCATGGCGGCCTCCGGCAGAGCCGGGTCCAGCTGCCTCAGCTTGGGAAGCACCTGCAGAATCACGTAGGGCAGGCAGAAGGTCACGTGGGCAACGAGCATGGTCCAGAAGCTCAGGCTGTTGGCCAGGCCGAAGAGCCGGCCGGCGAACACGAACATGAGCATCAGGGATATACCGGTTATTATGTCCGGGTTCGTCATGGGTATGTCCGTAACGGTGTTGATGGCGGTCTTCAGCCACTTGGCACGGAGCCGCTCGATGCCCACGGAGGCGGCCACGCCGATGACCGTGGAAATGACCATGGCGGAGACGGCCAGAAGCAGGGTGTTCCGGACGCTGGTGAGGGTGGCCTCATCCCGGAAGAGCTCCCGGTACCATTTCAGGGAGAAGCCGGAGAACACGGCCAGGCTCCGCCCCTCGTTGAAGGAGAACACCAGGAGAATCACGATAGGCGCAAAAAGGAAGATGAACACCAGGGCGGTGTAGACCTTGGATGCTATTTTCATGCCTTGGCACCTCCCTCATATTCCCGGCGGCCGGTCAGGTACTTTATAAGAGCCATGGCGGCCAGGAGAATCACCATGAGGATAAAGGCCATGGCGGCGGCGAAGTGCAGGTTGTTGGAGACGTACTGCCCCTCGATGGCGTCGCCGATCAGGAAGAACTTGCCGTTGCCCAGCTTCTGGGAGATATAGAAGGTGCTGATGGAGGGGATGAGCACCATGGTTACTCCGTTCAGTATGCCGGGTATCGACAGGGGCAGGATGACCCGCCGGAGGACCTGCAGGCCGTTGCAGCCCAGGTCCCGGGCAGCCTCCACCAGCTTATAGTCCATCTTGGCCATGACCGAGTAGATGGGCAGGACCATATAGGGCAGGTAATCGTACACCATGCCCACCACCACGGCGGACTCGGTGCCGATGATGTGGATGGGCTGGAGGCCCAGGGACTGGATGAAGCCGTTCAGAATGCCCGTATCCTGGAGTATGGTCATCCAGGCGTAGGTACGGATAAGGAAGTTCATCCACATGGGAATCATGATAAGGACCATCATGATTTTCTGGGCCCTCTCCCCTGCTCTGGTCATAATGTAGGCCAGGGGGTAGCCCATGAGCAGGCAGATGACCGTGGATATGACCGCCAGCTTCAGGCTCCGGAAGAAGATATCCAGATAGATCCTGCTGCCGGTCTCCCGGCTCTGCTCCGTGAAGAACTTGAGAATGTTGTCAAGGGTGAAATTAAAGCTGTTGTCCGTGAAGGCGTAGTAGGCCACGAAGAACAGGGGCACCAGAATAAACAGGGCTGCCCAGACCGAGTAGGGCCCCAGGAGCACCGCCGTCCGGCGGCTCTTGGCCCCGCTCATTCCTCTGCCTCGCTTTCGGCGTCGGAAATCTCGTCGTATTCCTCGGAATAGGAGGAATAGTCGCCGAACATGCCGGAATAGTGGCTCTTCTTCATAACGTGGAAGCCGTCCGGGTCGATTTTAATGCCGATTTTGGAGCCCTCCGGGCAGAAGTCCGTGGTCTGGATAAGCCACTTGAAGCCGTAGAAATCCACGATGATATCGTACTGCATGCCCTTGAAGGTCACCTGGGTGACGGTGCCCTTAAGCTGGCCCTCGCTCTCCGGGACTATGTCCACGTCCTCCGGACGGATGACCACGTCCACGGCCTCGTCCGGGGCAAAGCCGGAATCCAGGCAGCGGAACTTGCGGTTGAAAATCTCCACAACGCCGTCGGACCGCATAATGCCGTCCACGATGTTGCTCTCGCCGATAAAGTCCGCCACGAAGGCGTTCTTCGGCTCATTATATATATCCTTGGGGGTGCCGATCTGCTGGATGCGGCCCCCGTCCATGACGACGACAGTGTCGCTCATGGCCAGGGCCTCCTCCTGGTCGTGGGTAACGTAGATGAAGGTTATCTCCATCTCCCGCTGGATGCGCTTGAGCTCCTGCTGCATATCCTTCCTCAGGCGCATATCCAGGGCGCCCAGAGGCTCGTCCAGCAGAAGGACCTTGGGGTTGTTCACCAGGGCTCTGGCTATGGCCACACGCTGCTGCTGGCCGCCGGACAGGCTGGTTACGGAACGGTGGTCAAAGCCCTTCAGGCTTACCACCTCCAGCATTTCCTGTACCCGCTTCGTTATCTCCGGCTTCGCCACCTTCTGGATGCGAAGGCCGAAGGCGATGTTGTCAAAAACGTTCAGATGCGGGAAGAGCGCGTACTTCTGAAAGACCGTGTTGACCTGGCGCTTGTTTGGGGGCACGTCGTTGATTCTAACCCCATCAAACAAAACATCCCCTGAGGTAGGCACAAGAAAACCACCCACGATACGTAGCGTGGTGGTTTTACCGCAGCCGCTGGGCCCCAGGAGCGTCAAAAACTCTTTATCGTTGAAGTACAGATTGATGTTATCCAGGATGGTATCCCCGTCAAACTTCATAGACACGTCCTTCAGACGGATGAGCTCTTTGGACATTATCCTCCCCCTCATTTCACCGATTGGCATTGCTGCGGCGCACAAGGCCGCAGTATGCGATTAATATACAGATTTCGACCGGTTTTGTCAATAGAGAATTGAGCTTATTTCCGCAAAGAGGCCTCTTCCGGGAAAAATCTCGCCGCGAAGTCCGGCCAGGCGGCCCGAAACTCCCTGCCGTTCAGATATTCCAGCTCCCCGGCGGGGGTCCTGAAGCTGAATTTCAGCTTATAGGAGCAGAGCTGCTGGCCCTCCCTGTCCTTATCCCGGCCGTACTTGCCGTCGCCCAGAAGGGGGTGGCCGGCGTGGCTCAGCTGGGCCCTTATCTGGTGGGTCCGGCCTGTCAGGAGCCGGCACTCCAGAAGGCTGTCCCCTCCGGCCCTTGCCAGGGTCCTGTAACCGGTCACGGCGGTGAGGGCGCCCTTCCTGGGCTCATCATACACATAGACCCGGTTTTCCCTGGCGTCCTTGAAAAGGTACCCGGTCAGGGTGCCGCTCTCGGGCCTCATGGTGCCGTGGACGGCGGCCAGGTACAGTTTTTCTATCTCCCGCAGGCGTATCTTCTCGTCCATTATCCGCAGAGCGGCGGCGTTCTTGGCGGCTATGACTATGCCGGCGGTGTTCCGGTCTATGCGGTTGCACAGGCTGGGGGCGAAGCTGTTCTCCGCCCTGGGGTCCCACTCCTTTTTCCCGTACAGATAGGCCTTTATATTGTTTATAAGGGTATCCACGTCCCACTGTCCGGCGGAGTGGCACAGGACCCCGGCCTTTTTGTCGCAGAGGATGATGTTCTCATCCTCATAGACCACCGTGAGCCTGGGGGAGGCGATTCGCAGGTAGGCGTTATCCTCCGTGGGCTTTTCAAAGAACTCATCGTTCACGTACATCTGGATAAGGTCCCCGGCCTCCAGCCGCACGTCCCGCCTGGAGCCCTTGCCGTTCACCTTTATTCTCTTGAGTCTTATATACTTCTGGGTCAGGGACTCCGGCAGCAGGGGCACTGCCTTGGCTACGAACCGGTCCAGCCGCTGCCCTGCGTCGTTTTGTCCCACGGTGAAGCTTTTCATAGGGGCTCCTTTTTCAAAAAACGGATGCGGCCATGGCACCGCTTACGGTGACAAAACCGCATCCGAAGATTGTCAGCTGAAAATCAGTTGTTGAAGATCTTGAAAATCTCGTCGAAGGGGTCGTCTTCCTTCTGGGTCTGGGCCTTGGCGGGCTCAGAGGCCTTGTCGGAGGCGGGCTCGGCGGCCTTCTCGGCGGCGCCGGAGAACAGGCCGGAGATGGGAGAGCCGGGCTTGCGCTCGGGATTCTTGTAGCTGTTGGTGGGCTTCTCGTCAAAGCGGGTGGCGATGACGGTGACACGGATCTCGTCGTCCATGTTCTCATCGAAGCTGGCGCCGAAGATGATGTTGGCGTCGGGATGGGCAGCCTCCTGAACCAGGGAAGCGCAGGCCTCGATATCGTCCAGGCCGATATCCAGGGAGCCGGTGATGTTGATGAGAACGCCTCTGGCGCCGTTGATGCTGGTCTCCATAAGGGGGCTGGAGACGGCGGCTCTGGCAGCGTCCTCCGCCTTGCCCTTGCCGGCGGCGTGGCCCACGCCCATGTGGGCATAGCCGGCGTCCTTCATGATGGCGGTCACATCGGCGAAGTCCAGGTTGATGAAGCCGGTGTTCTTGATAAGCTCGGAAATGCTGGTGACGGCCTGGAGCAGAACGTCGTCAGCGATCTCAAAGGCGTTGGCGAAGGTCAGCTTCTGGTCGGTGGCGTGCTTGAGGCGGTCATTGGGGATGATAAGCAGAGCGTCCACCTTCTGGAGAAGGTTTGCAATGCCCTCATTGGCCTGATCCATGCGGCGCTTGCCCTCAAAGCTGAAGGGCTTGGTGACCACGCCCACGGTGAGGATGCCCATCTCACGGGCAATATCCGCCACCACGGGGCTGGCGCCGGTGCCGGTGCCGCCGCCCATACCGGCGGCGATGAAGACCATATCGGTGCCCTCCAGGGCCTTGGAAATATTGTTGCGGCTCTCCTCAGCGGCCTTCTTGCCTACCTCCGGATTGGAGCCGGCGCCCTGGCCGTGGGTCAGCTTTTCGCCGATCTGGATCTTGTTGTCGGCGGCGGAAACGGCAAGGGCGGGCTTATCGGTGTTCAGAGCGATGAGCTCCACGCCGGAAAAACCGTTCTTTGCCATGCGGTTTACTACGTTGTTGCCGGCACCGCCGATACCTATGACCTTGATGACGACCACATTGTCGGGACCGGACTCAATAACATTTGGCATGTCTTTCTCCTCCTGTGTATTATGAGGCGAGTGAATTCACCCATTTACCCATAGTTAGATGAGTACATTTTATCCCTATTTTGCCGCAAGGTCAAGACCTTAGCGCATTATTTTTTCAAAAAATAATCAATTTGGGATATAGTGGGCGGCTTCGCTGTCCGAAAGGTCTACATTTGCCCTCTCTGTGGGGTGGTCTTTGGCTATCCGGGAAAGGATATAGAGCTTCTGTTCCGCATCGTCTCCCCTGCCCATGTCCACGGTGAACCGGTTTTCATACATGAACCGGATGGAGGACAGGGCGGTCACGTCCAGCCACTGTATCCTCTCCCCCATGCCTGCCCGGCGGACGGCGTCCAGAACGGACTTCATGGCCTCCAGCCGCAGGGTCTGCTCCTCACCGAAGCTCAGGCGCTGACCGGCGGCGGGCATGATGGGCTGGGCGCCGCGAATCTCGATAAGGCCCCCGGTGTGGCCCTTATCCCGGCGCTCCAGTATCTTGCCCGTGTGGTCCAGGATGAAGTCCGCATCCTCCGTGGGGATAAAGGCGATAGGCAGGTTTTCCGTTATCTCTATGACCACGGTGCCCGGCAGCTTTTTCAGAATACGCACGGAGTCCACGTAGGGATAGGCGTTTCTTATGCGGGCGGCGGCCTGGGAGTCGCTTATGAAAAAAATATTGTCGTCAAGCTTTATTCCGGCGGCCTTCACCAGCTCGTCGCCGTCGTAAACGGAGTTTCCCACAACGCTGATGTCGCTGACCCGGAAGAACACACTTATGCCTATAAGGGCCGCTATGAGCATCAGTGCGGCAATAACCGCAACATAAAGGGAACCGGCCCCGTTTCTCCTCTCTTTCCTTTCGTGCATTGTTTTATCCTCTCAGTCTATCTCAAAAGCCCTGGCGCCCAGGTCCTGCAGGACCCCGGCCAGGCCGTCATAGCCTCTCTCAATGTGGGAAAGTCCGCCTATAAGGCTCTCTCCCCGGGCCGCCAGCGCAGCCACTGCCAGGGCGGCGCCGCCCCGCAGGTCCGCAGCCTCCACCTGGGCTCCGTGGAGTGCTCCGCCCCGAAGGGTGCACACCCGGCCTCTCACCTGGGCCCGGGCTCCCATTTTCATAAGCTCGGACACATGGCGAAAGCGGTTTTCAAACATGTTTTCGACAAATTTCGTCTCCCCGGCGGCAGTGAGGCAGGCCGCCAGCAGGGGCGGCTGTCCGTCCGTGGGGAAGGCGGGATAGGGCCCCGTTTCCACGGTCCCCGGAGCTTTCAACTGTCCAGGGGTACGGGCCCTTATGTAGTCTGCCCCGAATTCAAGAGAAACGCCCATTTTTTCGAGCACAGCCAGAAATGCGCCCAGGTGGTCCTGCCGGGCGCCCTTCACGGTTACCTCTCCCCCGGCGGCTGCACAGGCAGCCAGACAGGTGGCGGCGGCGATCCGGTCCGGGATTACCCGGTGCCGGGCGCCGTGAAGGCTTGCCGCTCCCTCCACCCGGATGCGGGAGGTGCCTGCGCCGGATACCCTTGCGCCCATGGCGGTGAGAAAGGCCGCCAGGTCCTCTATCTCCGGCTCCCGGGCGGCGTTTATGATTTCCGTCTCACCCTTTGCCAGGCAGGCGGCAATCAGGGCGTTTTCCGTGGCCCCCACGCTGGGAAGCCGCAGGAGGACCGTTCCTCCGTGGAGAGCTTCGGCGGTGAGAGTCAGTCTGCCGCCCTCCTCGCTGACCTGTGCGCCCAGAGCCCGCATGGCGTCCAGGTGCAGGTCGATGGGCCTGGGTCCCAGCTCACAGCCCCCAGGCAGGGTAAGGCTCACCCGGCCCATCCGGGCAAGGATTGCGCCAAGAAACATGACGGAGGAGCGCATTCTTCCCATGAGCTCCTCCGGTATTTCCCACCGGCAGAGGCCCTTCGTGTCCACCGCTGCGCATCTCCCCTCCATCGAGGCGGAGCAGCCCAGGTGCCGAAGTATCTCAAGGGCCGCCCGGACGTCGCTCAGGCGGGGCACGTTTTCGATTTCGCAGGGGCCCTGGGCCAGGAGCGAAGCTGCCAGGATGGGCAGCACGGCGTTTTTGGAGCCCTGGAGTTCGGTCTCCCCTCTGAGGGGGATCCCGCCCTCGATTTTCAGCTTTGACATAGTAACACCCCGAAAAAAGCTTTCAGAGCATACTATGCCGTCCATCTTTTTTGGTTCACAAAAGGCCCAGAATGAGCTCCGCAATTTTCCGCCGGGCGTCCGGCACGCCCATCTTCCGGGCATTGCTTTCCATCTCGGAGCGCCTTTGAGTATCGGAGAGTATCTGCCGCGCGGCCTCGTATATCCCGGCGCCGGTGGCCTGACTCTCCTTTATCATAACGGCGCAGCCCCCGTTCTGGAGGGCCATGGCGTTCTTCTCCTGGTGATTTGCGGTCACGTTGGGGCTGGGCACCAGAATCGAGGCCCGGCCCAGGCCCGTGAGCTCCGCCAGGGTGGATGCGCCGGACCGGCAGATGACCAGGTCCGCCGCCGTCATGACGGTGCCCATATCGTTTATGTAGGGCCGCAGGTCCGTGGCGCACAGCTCGCCCACGCCGGCCTCCTTCAGAAAGCCCTGCATATACGCAAAGCCCTCCTCCCCGCCGCCGGTGGCGTGGATATGACGAATGGGGAACGAGGCGGAGTTTTCCTCATTGAGCTTTATGAAATCCGCCATGCGTCTGTTCATATCCCGGGCCCCCAGGCTGCCCCAGAAGGACACAGCCAGGGGCACCCCGTCCGGCAGCTTCAGTCTCCGGCGGGCCTCCTGCCTTGTCATAGCGGTAAAGTCGCCCCGCATGGGGGTGCCGGTGTACACCACCCGCTCCGGCTTATAGTATCGCTTCTCCGTATTGGGGAAGGATACCAGCATTTTTGTCACCGTGCCGGACAGAAGCTTGTTGGCCATGCCGGGTGCGGCGTTGGACTCATGGAGCACCGTAGGTATCTTCCGCCTGGCTGCCGCCCGTATGACCGGGTAGCAAACGTAGCCCCCGGTGCCGATGACCACATCCGGCCGGAACTCCTCCACCACCTTTTTTGCGGCGGCGTTGGCGGCTACCAGATTATTGAGGGTCTCGATATTGTGCCTTATATCCGCCCCGGAAAAGCCCCGGGCAAGGCCCGTGACCCGCAGGTTTTTAAGCTCAAAGCCCTCCTCTGGGATAAGGCGCTTTTCCATCTCACGGCCGGCGCCCACGAAGAGGAACTCCGCCTCCGGCACTATGCTCCGCAGCTCCGAGGCGATGGCCAGAGCCGGGTTTATGTGGCCTGCCGTTCCGGCGGCCACCACAAGAAATCTCATTTTTTCTCCGCCCTTTCACGCTGTTTCAGGGGTATATCCCGTGAAACGGAGAGTATTATCCCTATTTCTGCGCTCTGAAGAAGCAGGGCCGTGCCTCCGTAGGAGAAGAAGGGAAGGGAAATTCCCGTGCTGGGTATGGTGTTGGTTACCACAGCCACGTTCATTATGACCTGCAGGGCCAGAAGGCTCGTTATGCCGGTTATGAGCATGGCGCCGAAGCTGTCCCGGGCGTGCATGGCCAGGTAAAAGCCCCGGGCTATGAGCACCGCAAAGAGCACCAGGAGCAGCACCGCCCCCACGAAGCCCATCTCCTCGCAGAAGATGGAAAAGATATAGTCGTTGTACTCCTCCGGCAGGTACAGGTACTTCTGCCGGCTCTGGCCCACGCCCACGCCCAGCAGTCCGCCGGAGCCGATGGCGTAGAGGGACTGGACGATCTGCCAGCCGGAGTCCAGCTTATCCGCAAAGGGGTCGGACCAGCCGGTGAAGCGGCTGGCGTTGTAGCCGGACATGTAGAGATACACCCCAATGGCGCCCACGCCGGCGCCTGCCAGGCCGATAAGCCAGGGCAGGCTGGTGCCCCCGGCGAACATCATTATGCCCGCAATGACCACCATAATGGCGGCGGCGGACACGTGGTTTTCAAGGACCAGCAGAACGGCAAAGGGGATTATCAGCAGCATATAGGGCAGGACCCCGGAGGAGAACTTTTTGATGGTCTTCCGGTTGTTGGCCGCCACCCGGGCGTACATGATGATAAGGGCCAGCTTGGCTATCTCCGAGGGCTGGAAGGTGAAGGACGTGCCGGGCACTCCCAGCCAGCGCTTGGCGCCGTTTATGGTGATGCCGATAAAGGGCACCAGCAGAAGCAGGACAAATGCCAGAACGTACAGCCAGTGGGCGTACTCCCGGAAGAGCCGCACCGGCAGCCGGGACACGATAAGCATGGCGGCTATGCCCACTGCGGCGAAGATAAGCTGGCGGATGAAGAAATAAGTGGGATTGTTGATTTTGAAGTAGGCTCTTGCAAAGCTGGCGGATAGAACGGTGATAACGCCGATCACCAGAAGAATAACCACCAGAAGGAAAAAGGGCATGTCGATGGGGCCTCTTTTGTACCGGGGCAGGGGGTCGTCCCGGACCGGCTCCTCCGCCGGCTCCTGCCCCGTGCTCCCCTTTTCAGGGTCTCCTGCCATGCTTTTTCACCTCCTGCGGGAAATTTTTAGCTCAGATGCCGAAGCGCCCCTGGACCCCGAAGAAGGTCAGCAGGGCAAAGGCGGCGGATATGGCCGTGAATACTGCGAAAATGCGGCGCTCGCCCCAGCCGCACATCTCCAGATGGTGGTGAATGGGCGCCATCTTGAAAATGCGCTTGCCGTGGGTCAGCTTGAAGTAGCCAACCTGGATGATATCGGACATTGTCTCGATTATGTAAATAATGCCCAGGGGAATCAGCACCAGGGGCATATCCAGGGCGAAGGCCGTGGCGGCCACTGCGCCTCCCAGGAACAGGGAGCCCGTATCGCCCATGAAGATTTTTGCCGGGAAGAAGTTGAAGATAAGGAAGCCCGCCAGGCCCCCGGCCATGGCGGCGCCGAAGACGCCCACGGAGGTATAGCCCCAGACGGCGGCCAGGGCGGCGTAGCACAGGGCCACGGGCAGGGACACGCCGGCGGCCAGGCCGTCGATGCCGTCCGTTATGTTAACTGCGTTGACGGTGCCCACGGTGACGAACACGGCGAAGATAAGGTACAGCCAGTAGGGCATGGTGAAGCTCACGTTCACGAATGGCACGTAGACCGTGGGGCTCAGGTGGCCCATCACGTGGAGTATCTGGCACAGGACGATGGCGGCGGCCACCTGCAGGGCCAGCTTCTGAAGGGCGGTGAGGCCCAGGTTCTGCTTCTTTTTGAGCTTCTCATAGTCGTCCAGGAAGCCGATGAAGCCGAAGATGAGGGAGAACACCAGAATAATCACGTGGCGCCAGTCCCCGGCGGCCATCTCCTCAATGCCGCCGGTCAGGACGGCGAAGGTGATACCGGTTATAAACATGAGGCCGCCCATGGTGGGGGTGCCCTGCTTGGACATATGCCAGGTGGGGCCGTCGGTCCTTATGGACTGGCCCGCCTTTATTTTCCGCAGGTAGGGCACCAGAAATACGCCCATGACCGTTGTCGCCAGCAAAGAGCCCACAAGGGCCCACAAAAGCTTGAGAATCATAACTGCTCCTTACCGAGAAGCTCCGCTACAACCTCACGCTCATCGAAGTGACGCTTCTCCTTGCCGATTATCTGATATGTTTCGTGGCCCTTGCCCGCCAGGAGGACCACATCCCCCTCCCCGGCGCACTTAAGGGCGGCGGAGATGGCGGCCCGCCGGTCCTCAATGACCTCATAGGGGGCCCGGCTGGACTTCATGCCTGCCGTTATCTGTTCGATTATGCTCATGGGCTCCTCGGTCCGGGGGTTATCGGAGGTGACGAAGACGTAGTCCGACATTCTCCCGGCGATGGCGCCCATTATGGGCCGCTTATCCCGGTCCCGGTCCCCGCCGCAGCCGAAAACGGTTATTATGCGCTTTCTGCAGAAGCCCCGGATGGTTTTCAGAATGTTCTGCAGGGCGTCCGGCGAGTGGGCGTAGTCGATTATGACGGTGTAGGGTGTATCCGTGGGCACCACCTCTGCCCTGCCCTTCACGCCGGAGGCGGTGGCCAGAGCGGCGGCGGCCTTCTCTGCGCCGATGCCCAGGCACAGAGCGATGGAGAAGGCGCACAGGCCGTTATACACGGAGAAGAGGCCCGGAATGCCCAGAGTCACCCGCTGTATGCCCTCATCCGTCAGCACGGTGAAGGAGACTCCCCGCTCGCCCAGGCGTATATCCTTGGCGGTGATGGAGGCGGAGTTTTTCTCTGTGGAAAAGGTGAAGGTCCGGCCGGTGACGGCGGAGAGCATGACGGGGGCGTACTCATCGTCCACGTTTATGACGGACACGTCGGCACAGGCGAAAAGGCGGCTCTTGGCCTGGGCGTAGGCGTCCATGGTCTTGTGGAAATCCAGGTGGTCCTCCGTCAGGTTGGTGAAGGCCGCAGCGGCAAAGCGGATCCCACGGACTCTGTCCAGGCAGATGGCGTGGCTGGAGACCTCCATGACGCAGTACTTATCCCCGGCGTCCGCCATGCGGCGCAGAAGGCACTGGAGCTCGATGGAGTCCGGGGTGGTTCTGGCGGCCTCCTCCTCCGCTCCGCCCACTATGTTGCGGTTTGTGCCGATGAGGCCGCAGGTGCAGCCCAGGGCCCCCTCGATAATGGTGCGGACAAGATTTGTCGTGGTGGTCTTGCCGTTGGTGCCGGTGACGCCCACCATTGTGAGGCTCTCTGCCGGGTGGCCGTAAAAGGCCGCAGCGGCCAGAGCCTCCGCAGAGCGGGAGTTTTCCACAAGCACATAGGGTATGGCGCACCGGGGCCGCTTCTGGCAGAGGACGCAGGAGGCCCCCTGCTTCTTTGCGGCCGTGATGAACTT
>JAFPTE010000114.1 GCA_017400415.1 Oscillospiraceae bacterium | reverse complement strand
TACATGGAAAACGCCCGGGGGGAGCTGCTTTCCGCCCGGGAGGAGGCCGAAAGCGCCTGGAGGGCCGCCCTTGCCCGGAAGGAGCGCAGAGCAAAGCTGCAGGCCCGGCTTTCAGAGCGGGAAAAGGCTCTGGAGGCCCTTGCAGGTGAGATAGCCCAGCACCGCAGCGACGTTAGCCGGAAGGAGACGGAGCTTGCCTCCCTCCGTTCGGAGATCAGCACCCGGCAGGCCGCCCTTCCCTTCCCCGGCCGCCGGGCCGCCCGGGACCATATTGACGCCCTCATATCCCAAAGGGACAGCATAAGCGCCCTTATTTCGGGCCACGAGAACGAAGAGCGGGCCGCCGCTGAGGCCCTCAGCAAGGCCCGGGGCCAGGAGGAAAGCCTGGAAAAGGCCCTGCCGGACCGGGAGAGAGCGGAAAAGGAGGCCGCCGCCGCACTGGAAGCCGCCCTCACGTCAAGCGGCCTTGTCTCCCGGGCGGGGCTGGATGCGGCTCTGGCCCCCCTGGGCGACGGGGACCGGGAGAGCCGGCTCAAGGCCCTGCAGGCAGAATGCACGGAATATGACCATAATTGCAAGGCCGTCTCCCAGCGCATTTCGGAGCTTACCGAGCAGACCCGGGACCTTACCTACACCGACATGGAGGCTCTGGAAGCCCAGCTCAATGAGGCCCGGGAGGGGCGCACACAGGCGGAGAACGCCCACGCCCACCGGCAAAGCCTTCTGACTAACCACGAGGCCGTACTGAACCGGGCTCTTTCGGCTCTTTCGAGTCTTGCCCGGACGGACTGCGCCTTCCGCCGCATCAGCGCACTGGCGGACCTGGCAGTGGGCACCGCCGCCCAGGGGGGCAAGCTGAGCTTTGAACGGTACGTTATGGGCTCCATCTTCCGGGCGGTTCTGGAAATGGCAAACCGCCGGCTGGATATTATGAGCGGCGGCAGGTACAGCCTGGTCCACACGGTGAACGCCGCCCGGTCCAACTCCGTTGCGGGCCTTGAAATCGAGGTGCTGGACGCCTCCACCGGTCGGCGCCGGGGGGCCGCCTCCCTCTCCGGCGGCGAGACCTTCCAGGTTTCCCTGGCCCTGGCTCTGGGCCTCTCCGACGTGGTGCAGACCCGCTCCGGCGGCATGGGCCTGGACACCATATTCATTGACGAGGGCTTCGGCGCCCTGGACGGCACCGCCCTGGATAACGCCATTACGGTGCTCCGTAACCTGACCGAGCGCAGCCGTCTGGTGGGCATAATCTCCCACGTGGACAAGCTGGAGGAGTCCATTCCCCAGAAGCTGCGGGTGAATAAGGGTACCCAGGGCAGCACCGTAACCTCGGAGCTTTCATAAAAAAGCGTGACGGTATAACTTACGCCTCCCGGTTTTCCGGGAGGCGTTCATGTTTTTTCAGTCTTCTTTTTCCAGATACTCAATATCTCCGGGGCTCAGGGGACTACAGGCGGCGGAGACATCGGGATAAAGCCGGGCGGGATTCGTGGTGCTCACAATGGCGAAGACGTTCATATCCGAGCCGAAGACGTAGCGCATGGCCGTCTCCGGCACCGTGATGCCGTACTGCTTTGCCAGCTGCTCTGCCCGCCTCAGCCGCCACATGTTCTCCTGGCACAGGTAGCCCTTCTGGCTGGGGCCGTCCAGGACCCGCTTTGCCCCGTCATAGTCGAAGGCGGCGAACTTGCCGGAGAAGAAGCCCCGGCCCAGGCTGGAATAGGCCAGCACCGGCATAGCGCTTTCGGCGTACCATTTCCGGACCCCGGCGTTCTCCGGGCCGGAGACGGTTACGCAGCCGCCGCCCCAGGGGTCGGACATCTGCCGGGCAAG
>JAFPTE010000113.1 GCA_017400415.1 Oscillospiraceae bacterium | reverse complement strand
TAAAGAGCAATTTTATCTCTCTGCGTCGCCCTTCCAGCGGTTTTTGTACTCGGAGGGGCTCATGCCGTACTCCTTCCGGAAGGCACTGTAAAAGCCGGAGTAATCCTGAAACCCGGCGGTGGCCTGGGCCTCCGTTATGCCGGAGCCGTCCCGGATGGCACCGGCGGCGGCAGCCAGGCGCTTTTTCGTTATGTACTGGTGGGCGGGCAGGCCCGTGTTCTCCTGGAACAGGTGGGAGATATAAAAGGGGCTTATGTAGAACCGGCTGGAGAGCCGGGAGAGGCTCAGCTCCTCCTCCAGATGCTCCTCAATAAAGGCGGTGATGGACTCAAAGTAGGAGGCGTTGTCCCGCACTCCCCCGTGGTTGTCCGCCTCATAGCTCAGGCGGCACAGGTGCAGGATTATCTCGTTGACCAAAAGCCCCAGGCGGGTTTCCCGGCCGTAGCGCTCTGTGTGGATTTCCTCCAGAATGGCGAAGAGCTTGTTCTTCACAACGGTGAACTCCCCCGGGTCCAGGTGCATGACAAAGCCGTTTTCCGCCACCTTCCGGAAGACGTACATATAATCTGCGCTGGACTCCTGCAGGCTCTCCACCAGCTCCGGGCTCAGCCAGAGCACAAAGCGCCGGTAGGGCTTCTGGGGGTCCCTCACAATGGCCCTGTGGGAGGCTCCGGGGGGCACGGTTATCACGTCGCCGGGCCTCAGGGCGTAGGGCTTTCCCAGGATTTCCATGGTCACGGCGCCCTCGGAGAAGAAGTATATCTCATAGTAATTGTGGGAATGAATCCCCACGCTGGAGAAATTCACGTCGCTGTAATAGAACGCCTCAAAGTCCCGGGACAGCATATACTGCCGGGAATTGAATTCAGACTGGAGCTTCTTTTTCACGGTTTTCACCCTTCCGGTAAATTAACGAAGTCTGCGCCTATATTATACAGCAAGATTTGCAATATTGAAAGCAATTTTCTCAATTTATTTTTCGGACTCTTTTATATATAATATGGGTACTAAAGAATAACGGAGGTAAGCCCATGCGAAGAAGTCAGCTCCTTATGAAAGACTGGCAGTTTACTATGGACGGCAAGACCGTCAAGGTAGACCTGCCTCACACCTGGAACAACATCGACGGGCAGGACGGCGGCAACGATTACCGCCGCTGCGAGTGCACCTACGAAAAGTCCTTTTCCAAGCCCCAGTTCTCTGACGGCGAGAGGGTCTACCTCCAGTTTGACGGGGTAAACTCCGAGTGCCGGGTCCTGCTGAACGGCCAGGAGGTCTGCTCCCACGAGGGCGGCTACTCCACCTTCCGCAAGGACATCACGGACCTTCTGCAGGACGAAAACGCCCTGACCGTGAAGGTCACCAACGCCCCCAACGACCGGGTCTATCCCCAGAAGGCGGACTTCACCTTCTACGGCGGCATCTACCGTGAGGTCACCCTGCTGACGGTGCCCGCCCACCACTTTGACCTGGACTACTTCGGCGGCCCCGGCATCATGGTCACCGCCAAGCCCGTGGAGGGCTACCAGAAGGGCCAGGTCCAGGTCCGCACCTTCGTAAACTGCGACGAGGTCCCTGAGGTCAGGCTCCTGGATGCCGAGGGCAAGGTCGTGGCCCAAGGCAAGGGCACGGACGTGGAGCTTGCCATTGAGTCCGTACGCCTCTGGAACGGCACCGAGGACCCCTACCTCTACACCGCCGTGGCCTCCCTCCCCTCCGGAGACGAGGTCAAGACCCGTTTCGGCGTCCGTGACTTCCACTATCACGCCAAGACCGGCTTCTATCTGAACGGCAAGAGCTATCCCCTCCACGGCGTCTCCCGCCATCAGGACCGGAAGGGCCTGGGCAACGCCATCTCCAACAAGGAGCACCTGGAGGATATGGACATCATCTGCGAGATGGGCGCCAACACCATCCGCCTGGCCCACTATCAGCACGCCCAGTACTTCTACGACCTGTGCGACGAGCGGGGCATGGTGGTCTGGGCAGAGATCCCCTACATATCCGAGCATATGCCGGGCGGCCGGGAGAACACCATCAGCCAGATGACCGAGCTCATCACCCAGAACTACAACCACCCCTCCATCGTCTGCTGGGGCATCTCCAACGAGATCACCATCTCCACCAAGGATAACGCCGACATGCTGGACAACCACAGGGTTCTGAACGACCTGTGCCACAAGATGGACCCCACCCGCTTCACCACCCTGGCCTGCTACGCCATGTGCGGCCCCTTCAACAAGTCCGCCCACATCACGGACGTGGTCTCCTGGAACCTGTACCTGGGCTGGTACGTGCCGGGCCTGTGGCTCAACGACGTGTGGATGAACTTCTTCCACACCGTGTACCCGGACCGCTGCCTGGGCTACTCTGAGTACGGCTGCGAGGGCATGCCCAACCTCCACTCCTCCCATCCCCGCCGGGGCGACCACACGGAGGAATATCAGGCCAAGTACCACGAGTACATGCTCCGCTGCTTCGAGCGTCACCCCTGGATGTGGGCCACCCACGTCTGGAACATGTTCGACTTTGCCGCCGACGCCCGTGACCAGGGCGGCGAGCCCGGCATGAACCATAAGGGCCTGGTCACCTTCGACCGGAAGACCCGGAAGGACAGCTTCTACCTCTACAAGGCCTACTGGTCCAGGGAGCCCTTCGTCCACATCGCCTCCAAGCGCTTTGAGGACCGGACCGAGGAGTCCATCACCGTGAAGGTCTACACCAACCAGAACGAGGTCAGCCTCTACGTGAACGGCGACAAGCTGGAGACCAAGCACGGGGACCATGTTTTCGAGTTCACCGTTCCCATGAGCGCCGAGACGAAGGTCCGTGCCGCCAGCGGCGAGTACAGCGACGAGGCTGTCTTCCGCAAGGTCAGCACCCCCAACCCGGCCTACGTTCTGAAGGACACCGGCGACAAGGGCGCCAACTGGACCAACAAGGAATAAGGAACCACCGGGCCGGCAGCGCCCGCCCGAATAATAAACAACATAACAGGAGGAAACACAGAACATGGAAAGCACGAAAGCGGTAAACCGGGCAAAGCAGTGGCAGATAGCCCTGTTCCCCTTCAACAACGCCGCAACAAACGTCTACTTCGCATTCTACACGTACTTCACCTATTATGCACTGATGTACCTCACCGGCTCCGCCGGAACCAGCCTGGCAGGCACCATCGTGTCCGGCGGCCTGGCCCTGGCAATCTCCACCTTCAACAGCCTCTTCGCCCCCCTGATGCGTGTGTTTGACGGCATCACGGACCCCATCTGCGGCTCCCTTATGGACCGCACCGCCACCAGGTTCGGCAAGTTCCGTCCCTTCATGGTGATCGGCAACTGCCTGCTGGCTCTGAGCCTGCTGCTCATGATGGTCTTCTTCCGTGGCCTGCCCGATTCCATGAGCGTACTCCGCTGGGTGGTCTACATTGTCTCCTACATCGTCTACGTCATCGGCTACACCGCCCAGTGCGCCTGCACCAAGGCCGGCCAGACCTGCCTTACCAACGACCCCAAGCAGCGCAGCCAGTTCGTCATCTGGAACATGATCGGCATGATCGGCTCCATCGTCCTGGTGAACGTTATGGCCGGCGGCGTCCTCACCAACGAGGCCATCTGCCCCAAGGGCACCATCCAGTACACTGACGCCAACGGCGTTCTCCAGACCCTCCGCGGCGCAGCCTACGGCGCTCAGTTCTACAACATCATGGTCCCCTTCGTCATCATCCTCTCCGCCATCTACACCACCATGGCCGTCCTGGCCATTGCCGAGAAGGACCGTCCCGAGTTCTGGGGCGTTTCCGAAAAGCCCGCCACCTTCAAGGACTATGTGGGCATTCTGAAGGGCAACAAGGAGATCCGCTGGCTGGTCACCTCCGCCGGTCTCAACAAGCTGGCCTCCACCGTGGCCACCTCCGGCACCGTGGCCTTCCTGGTCTACGGCTGCCTGATGGGCGACTATAACGGCCTGTTCATTCCCTTCTACGCCCTGTGCTTCGTCTTCATGGGCCTGTTCTTCGTCTGGGGAAGCAAGACCGCCGGCGCCAAGGGCCAGAAGAGAGGCGTTGCCCAGTTCACCGTGTTCGCCTTCCTTTTCTACATCGGCGTGCTTATCCTCCTGTGCCTCTATGACCACGATAACCCCGCCACCCACCTTTCCATCTTCTCCACGGAGGGCGGCTTCCACCTGACCATTAACCTCTACACCATCATCTTCATCGTCTTCTACGGCTGCGGCTACGGCGCCTTCAACTGCTGCGACAACCTGACCATCCCCATGGTGGCAGACTGCACGGACTACGAGACCTATCGCTCCGGCAACTACGTCCCCGGCATTATGGGCACCGTCTTCTCCCTGGTGGACAAGCTCATCTCCTCCCTCCAGACCCTGCTGCTCACCGTGTTCATCGTCTTCCTGGTACCGGGCCTGGCAGGTCTGCCTGCCGAAGGCACCCCCTACATGGAGGGCATGAAGCTCTCCGCCATCATCTGCTTCTGCCTGCTGCCCATGGCCTCCTGGATAGTCACCATCTTCTGCATGACCCGCTACAGCCTGTCCGGCGAGAAGATGCGTGAGGTCCAGGCCGTGAACGCCGTCCGCAAGGAGGCTGTTCAGGGCGGCATGAAGATGGCAGACGCCATGAAGACCTGGCAGACCATCGACCAGGTCCCCGAGAGATTTGTTCATAAGGCTGACAAGAAGGACACCGAGAAGGTCACCATTCTTGACACCATCTATGAAAAGGTCTTCACCAAGACGGAGAAGACCGGCGGCGTGCCTTCCAGCCACGCTGTTGAAATTCCTGATAAATACAAAGCATAAGGAGAAACAAACACTACTATGAAGCTTTCCTTCCGTTGGTTCGGGGATAACGACCATGTCTCCCTGGATTACATCCGCCAGATCCCCAGCATGCATTCCATTGTCACCGCAGTCTACGACGTAAAGCCTGGGGAGGTCTGGCCCGAGGAGTCACTGCAGCACATCAAGAGCCAGTGCGAGAAATACGGCCTGGTATTTGACGTGGTTGAATCCATCCCCGTTTCCGAGGATATCAAGCTGGGCACCGCAAAGCGTGACCACCACATTGACGTCTACTGCGAGAACATCCGCCGCTGCGCAAAGTACGGCGTGAAGGTCATTGCCTACAACTTCATGCCCATCTTTGACTGGACCCGCACCCAGCTTGACAAAAAAGCTCCCGACGGCTCCACCAGCCTGGTTATGTACTGGGATCAGCTCAACGGCCTGGACCCCATGGTCGATGATATCCAGCTGCCCGGCTGGGACGCCAGCTACACCCACGAGGAGATTCGCAAGCTCTTCCGTGCCTACGCCAAGCTCGGCGAGGAGGGCCTGTGGCAGAACGTGGAGTACTTCCTGAAGAGGATCATCCCCGTGGCCGAGGAGTGCGGCGTCACCATGGCCCTCCATCCGGACGATCCCCCCTACCACATCTTCGGCCTGCCCCGCATCATCACCAATGAGGCCCACCTGGACCGCTATCTGTCCATTGTGGACTCCCCGGTAAACAGCCTGGCTCTGTGCACGGGCTCCCTGGGCTCCGCCCCCTTTAATGATATCCCCCACCTGGTCCGCAAGTACGCCGAGATGGGCCGCATCGCCTTCATGCACATCCGCAACGTGAAGATTCTGGAGGACACCAGCTTTGAGGAGTGCGCTCACCTGAGCTCCTGCGGCTCCCTGGACATGTTCGAGATTGTCAAGGCCCTGGTGGACAACAATTACCAGGGCTACGTCCGCCCGGACCACGGAAGAATGATCTGGGGCGAGACCGGCAGACCGGGCTACGGCCTCTATGACCGTGCCCTGGGCGCCGCCTACATCTGCGGCCTTTTCGAGGCCTGCGAAAAAATGAAGAGAGGTTAAAAGCTATGAAAAGAAACGTTATAAACACCAACCTTAAGGGTAAAGTTGCTGTTGTCACCGGCGCCGGCGGCGTTCTGTGCTCCGCCTTCGCCAAGGTGCTGGCCCGTGCCGGCGCCAAGGTGGCCCTGCTGGACCTGAACTATGAGGCCGCCAACGCCTACGCCCAGGAGATCGTCCGTGAGGGCGGCGTGGCCAAGGCCTACGCCTGCAACGTGCTGGACAAGGATATCTGCTACAAGGTCGCCGACGAGGTCATGGCCGACCTGGGCCCCTGCGATATCCTGCTGAACGGCGCCGGCGGCAACAACCCCCGTGCCACCACCGACAAGGAGTACTTTGAGCTGGGCGATATTGAGGCCGACACCAAGAGCTTCTTTGACCTGGACAAGGCCGGCGTTGAGTTCGTGTTCAGCCTGAACTTCCTGGGCACCCTTATTCCCACCCAGGCCTTCGCCCGCCAGATGGTGGGCCGCAAGGGCTGCAACATCCTGAACATCAGCTCCATGAACGCCTACACCCCTCTGACCAAGATTCCCGCCTACTCCGGCGCCAAGGCCGCTATCTCCAACTTCACCCAGTGGCTGGCAGTCCACTTCTCCAAGGTGGGCATCCGTGTGAACGCCATCGCCCCCGGCTTCTTCTCCACCAAGCAGAACGCCGCCCTCCTGTTCAACGCTGACGGCACCCCCACCGCCCGCACCGGCAAGATTCTTGCCGCCACCCCCATGGGCCGCTTCGGCGACAGCGAAAAGGAGCTTTCCGGCGCCGTGCTGTTCCTGCTCAATAACGACGCCGCCTCCTTCATCACCGGCGTCACCATCCCCATCGACGGCGGCTTCTCCGCCTACTCCGGCGTGTAATCCGGACCCCCAGAACACACTTCGGCCCTCCCGAAACCGGGAGGGCCGTTTTTTTATCCCATATTGAAGCTTTCCATAAGTCCCTGGGTCACGTCCCCCATGACCCCTGTGACGATTTGGGACCCGTCAATGAGGCTCTCCGGCGCTGCGGCCTGGCCTGCGTGAGTTGTCGGAATCTCCCCTGCCAGCTGGCCCAGAACGCTCTCGCTGCGGAGCTTCAGAAAGCTGCGGAGCATCTGAACCCCCGCCTCAATCTCCTCATAGGTGCACAGGGCGGTGGCGTCCTTTCTGACGTAAGGGGCTATGAGCTCATAGACCGGGTCAATAAGGCTGTCCCAGTCCGTTCCGGCGGTCAGTGCCAGCCGGGCGTGATAGGCTTTCAGAGCCTCACTGTCCCGGGGTATCCACTCGAACATGGGCCGGGTGCCGTCCATGGTGACCTTCAGAGGCTCGTCTATGGGGTCGTTTACCGCCTCGGTGCCCTCCATCAGAAAGGTGCCGTAGGCCAGGTTATAGTCCCAGGGCAGCATTTCCAGGACCCCGTCCCGCTCGAAAAGATAGTAATTGTGTATGGAGGCCCCGGTGTAGCCGTCCAGATTCACAAGGAAGTTGTGAACTGCAAAGTACCGGATAACCTCCTCTGCGTTCACAGCCGCCCGGGGGTCTCCCCCGCTCAGCTCCTTCAGGGCGCTGACAAGCCGCCGCTTGTCCCCGGAGGTGATGGGCGCCTTGGCCTTGTTCCAGATGTGCTTATAGCTCTCCAGGTCGTCCCCCAGGTACTGCAGGGCCACGTCCGGCTCTGCACCGCCTATCATGGCGATGACGCCGGTCATGTCCATGCCGGTCCAGTCCCCCTCCGGCGTGCCCTGATGCATGGCCTCCAGGTCGCTCAGATCCACAGAGCCCAGCAGGGCGAAGAGAATGCCGAAGATATCAAAGTTTCCGCCGATGCCGAAGGCCTTCAGCTGGGTATCGTCGGGCTTGTAGAGATATCCTCCGTGGTCCGGGCCGTAATTGCGCTCCAGGAAGCTTTCCTCAATGGCCTCGCAGCCCAGGTACAGGCCCCAGGGCCGGCCGTTCACGGTTATGTCCATGTACGAAAAAGCCGGGCCCGGCACCCCCGCCTCCTCCATGAGGGTATAGGCTATGTAATCCTTCATGTAGGTGGTGTCCTGTATGATGTTATTGAGGCTCAGCTTATCCAGGCCGTGGAAGGTCTGTCCCTCAATATAGGCGTCAAACTCGATCTTGAAGCTGTAGCGGCTGCCCTCCGTCATGAGGATTGAGAACATGGAGCCGTTGCCCTTGGCCCGGATGCCCACGTTTTCCACAGTTTCACCGTCGATGGTCACGTCGCACAGATGGTACTGCTTATACCGTGCAAAGGACAGGAAGTTATCCCAGTCCTTCATCTTTATATCCAGGGTGTGGACCTTTGTCCGGTCAAAAAGCGTTTCGGCGTAGTCGCAGGGCACCGCAGGGGCCAGCCTCTCCGGCTTTTCCGCAGGCTGCACGGCGCCGCTCAGCATGAAGACCGAGGCCAGCATGGCCAGGATCACCGCCGCTGCCACGAGGGCGTTAAAGGTTTTGTCGCTCATCTTATCCCCTCCTTACATCGCCATATTACGCCTCTTACCTCAAATCAGTCTGAAATCCGTGCGGCAAAACCGATAAAGTATGCTGATTTCGTTGCATTTGAGGCTCACTTAGGGTTTACTTTGTATTATGAAACCGAGGTGAGACTATGTTTAAAATACTTGTCTGCGAGGATGACCGGCAGCTGCGGGAGCTCTTCTGCGCCGTTCTGCGCTCCTCCGGCTACGAGCCCATACCGGCCCGGGACGGAGCCCAGGCCCTTGAAATCACGGACAGAGAGAATATCGACCTTGTCATAAGCGACGTGCTCATGCCGAAAATGGACGGCTGGGAGCTCACAAGGGAGCTGCGGCAGTCCGGCTTCTCCATGCCCATTCTGCTCATAACCGCCCTGGGCACCGGTCGGGACAAGCGGGAGGGCTTCACCTCCGGGGCCGACGACTATATGGTAAAGCCCATCGACATTGACGAGATGGTGCTGCGGGTGGAGGCTCTGCTGCGCCGGAGCCGGATGGTGGCCTCCCGCCGGGCCTACATCGGCGACACGGTGCTGGACTGCGACACTCTCACCGTCACCAGAGGGGACAAAAGGCTGGAGCTTCGGAAGAAGGAGTTCTTCCTGCTCTTCAAGCTCCTCTCGGAGCCCGGACGCATCTTCTCCCACGACCAGCTTCTGGACGACGTGTGGGGCATGGACGGAGGGGACCAGCGGACCCTGGAGGTGCACATCTCCTCCCTGCGGTCAAAGCTCCGGGACTTTCCGGACTTCAGGATCGTCACGGTCCGGGGCATCGGCTACAAGGCGGTGACGGAATGAAAAGTCTTCGGCTGAGCCGGCTGTTCATCGGCGCCATCTTCCTTATCAACTTCGCCGTGAACACTCTGGTGGGGGCGGTATTCCTTATACTCATGCTCCTGGACCTTCTGAATGCGGCGCCGGTGGTGCTGGGCATTGCCTATGTGCTCTCGGTGGCCCTGCTGGGCACCCTTCTGGCCGCAGCTGTGAGCCGGCGGCTCTTCTCCCGGTTCGGGGAGCTCTCCGGCGCCATGGAAAAGGTGGCCGGCGGGGATTACAGCGTCCGCCTGCCGGAGGACAATGCACCGGCGGAGCTGGGGGACATGACCCGGAGCTTCAACCGCATGGCCCGGGAGCTGGAGGGCACGGAGCTCATGCGGTCCGACTTCATCTCCAGCGTGTCCCACCAGTTCAAGACCCCCCTGGCGGCTATGGAGGGCTACGGTGCCCTCCTGGGCCGGGATAACCTCTCCACGGAGGAGCGGCGGGAGTACTCACAGCGCCTTTCCTCCGCCTCCCGGCGGCTGGGGCGGCTTACGGAAAGCATCCTGCTCCTCTCCCGGCTGGAAAACGGCAGCCAGGCGATTGAGCGCTCCCCTGTCCGGCTGGACCGGCAGATACGCCAGTGCGTTCTGGACCTGGAGAGTGCCTGGAGCGAGCGGAGCATCACTCCGGAGGCGGAGCTGGAGGCTGTCACTGTCTCCGGCAGCGCCGACCTTCTCCGGGAGGTCTGGACAAACCTCATCGATAACGCAGTGAAGTTCTCGCCGGAGGGCGGCACAGTCTCCCTGAGCCTTTCAGAGGGGCCCCAGGGTGCTCTTTTCACCGTCCGGGACCATGGACCCGGCCTCTCGCAGGAGGCCCTCTCCCGGGCCTTTGAGAAGTTTTACCGGGCGGACAAGGCCCGCACCGGCGCCGGAAACGGCCTGGGCCTGGCCCTTGTGAAGGACATCGTCACCTGCCACGGCGGAACGGTTTCCTGCGAAAACGCCCCGGACGGCGGCGCAGTTTTCAGGGTGAGTCTCCCTATATTAATATAGGGTGTTTTTTTCGGGGCTAAGCCCCGGCAAAAACGATTTATAATTCAGTTTATCAATGGTCGTGCCCGGCTGGAAGATCCAGCCGGGCACATTTTTATGAGAGGAAGTGGGAGGTTACTTTGACTTTTTACCGGAGCGGAGCCACATGAAGGCGCCCAGAGCGGTGAGCACTGCAAAGACGCCGATGAGGGCGTACAGAGCCAGCTGCCACCAGGGGGTGATGACCCGGATAGTGGCGTTGCCCACGTTCATGGCGTGGCTGTGGCAGATGGAGTAGCAGATATGGCTGACAGCCTTCTGCACGGCGGTGACGATGGCGGGATCCTTATCAAGGCCGTCCAGGGTAGCCATGCCGGAGCCGTGGCCGTCCCACAGGTCCTGGCCTGCCAGGACGCCGAAGCGGTAGTCCATGTACTTGGCGAAGACGGAGCAGTCCGTGATGGCGGCGCCCTTCATGCCCCACTCATCCCGGAGGATGCCGGTCATAAGGCCGTGATGAGCGCCGGACCAGACCACGCCCAGGCGGTTGAAGGAGCTCATGACGCCCATGCCGCCGCCCCGGACGATGCTTCCCTCGAAGCCCTCCAGGTACAGCTCACGGATAGCCTGCTCGTTAGACCAGGTGGAGATGCCGTAGCGGCCCTCCTCCTGATCGTTCAGGGCGAAGTGCTTGGTGAAGACGTAGACGCCTCTGTCCTGAATGGCGGCCACCTCAACGGCAGAGACCCGTCCTGCAACCCAGCCGTCCTCGGAGTAATACTCAAAGTTGCGGCCGGAGTAGGGAGTTCTGTGGATATTGGCGCCGGGGCCGTAGATGCCGGAGAACACGGTGCCGGAGCCGTCCGTGGCGTGGAGGAAGTCCTCGCCGATGCAGTGGCCCATATCCTCGATGAGCTTCAGGTTATAGGTGGCGGCCATCACGTCCTCGGAGGTGTAGGCCATGGCGGAGGAGCCGCCCATAAGGCTCTTGGTGAAGCCCTGGGGTCCGTTCTCGTCATTGGTGCCGGGCAGGTTGATGGAGGGCACGGGCTGGGTCAGATGGAAGCCGTTGTAGATGAGGTTGGTCATCTCCCTGTAGGGCACCTGGCTCACAAGCTGGGCCCAGCGGGGGTCGTCATACTCGGCCATGGCCAGGTCGCCGGCGTTCAGACTGCCGGAGACGCCCAGGGCGGGCATGGAGGCACCGGGATAGTACTTGGCCTTCATCTGCTCCACGATGGCCTGGCGGCCGCTCTCCTCGTGGGTAAGTCCGTCAGCCCACATCTGGGCGGTGATATGCAGAGACTGGGTGGTGGGCCAGGTGCCCTGCCAGTCCTGACGGCTCAGATAGGTCACGGTCTGGCCCTCGGCGCCGGCGTACTTATTCAGGTCGGCGTTCTCAAAGAGGTTGGTGATAGGCTTGCCGGTGACGGAGGAGACGGCGTAGGTGGTCTTGTCAAATGTGGAATTGGTCCACTTGCCGGTGAGGGCAGCATTGCCGGTGCCGGACATGCGGGAGGAATCGGCGCCCTTGGCGGCCAGGATGTTGTTCACTGCGTCATGGGCGTCCTTGCCCACGGTGAAGTAATAGTCCCCATCCTCCAGGATGTAGGTCTTGGCGCCCAGATGGTCGTAGCTGGTCAGGTCCGCCTTCTCCACGGTGATGGAAAAGTGCTCGGTGTGACCGGCCCGGATCATCTTCTTGTCGAAGCCGCAGATCTCTACGGCGGCCTTCTCAACCAGGTTCTTTTTGTCATACTCGGTGTAGGGGGACTGGAAATAGATCTGAACGGTGTGCTTGCCGTCCACAGAGCCGGTGTTCTTCACGTCCACCTCCACCTTGAAGGAGGCGCCCTCCTCGGTGACCTTGAAGTTGGAGTACTCAAAGTCCGTGTAGGAAAGGCCGAAGCCGAAGGGGAAGGCCACGTCGTCATAGTAGTTGTAGCTGCCGGCGTTGCCCCGGTTCAGAACGTAGTCCTCATACCGGGTCTCAAAGTAGCGGTAGCCCACGTAAATGCCCTCCTGGTACACGACGAAGTCGGAGTTGCACTTGTCGATGCCGGGGTCCGTGTTGTTCTGGGCGGTGGCCACGCCGTAGTCGGCGCCGTTGGTGTACTTATATGCGCCGAAGTTGGCCATGGCAGGGGCGGCGTGGTTGTTCTTCATGAAGGTGTCCACAATGCGGCCGGAGGGGTTCACGTTTCCGGCCAGAATATCGGCCACGCCGTAGATGCCGGTCATGCCCACGTCGCCGATCCAGAGGACGGCGTCGATGCCGTACTTATCCACGAAGTCCAGCTGCAGGGCGTTGGAGGAGTTCAGAAGGACCACGATCTTCTTGAAGGTGCCGTTCTTCTTGAGCTGCTCCAGGTTTTCGAACATCTCCACCTCTTCCTTGCAGAGGCGCAGATAGTCGCCGTCGGTCATGTAGGGCTCCAGTTCCTTCAGGCCGGAGGGCAGGTCGGCGCCCTCGCCGCCGGAGCGGGCCAGGACCACCAGGGCCACGTCGCCGTAGTTTGCCCAGGTGTTCTTCAGTGCGGCGGGGTACTCGTTCCAGGGCACCTCGTCAATGCGGTACTGGCCCTGGTTGCCGCCGGTGGTGGCGGCGTTCACTCTCTTGTGCTTGGTGGTGGCGTAGAACTTCCACTGCTCCAGGTTCACGCTGCCCTCGCCGAAGACCTCGTCAAAGGCGGCCTTCAGGGAGACTGCGTCGTCAGCGGAGACCTGGCCGGAGCCGGTGCCGCCGTAGAGCAGGTTGAAGCTGGACTGGGAGAAGGGGGTAAACTTGGTGCCCTTAGCCAGGGGCAGGGTGTTGTCACGGTTGATGAGCAGGGCTGCGCCCTCGGACTCGATATCACGGCACAGCTGCTTTTCAAAGGCGGTGAGCTCCTCTTCCGTGGTGAAGTTGGAGACGAAGTAGACGCTGGCGCCGGGCTCGGGAACTATCTCCTGGGTCTTGGCGCCCAGGGCCACGTTGATGGTGGCCGCCATGGAGGAGGTTATGGGCACTGCAACGATGGAGACTATGAGCAGCACCGCAAACACGGGGGTCAGTATCTTCCAGATGAGACCTTTTTTCATAGGATGCTCCTTTTCCGAAAAAGAGCCCAGCGCAAGCCGGGCTCTCATTTTGCTTTTTTACTCGGCCTTGGCGGCGGTGTTGTCGGTGATGGTCCACTTGGCGGAGCCGGATGCCTGCCAGATCTGGGAGAAAGCGCCAAGAGTCTCGGCGTCGGGGGCGGTCACGTTCAGGGTCTTGCCGTCCTCGGACAGGGTGTAGGTGAAGCCCTCACGAGCCATCTTGTAGGAGGGGAACTCGACCCGCATGGCGGTGTCGTCCAGGAGCAGGAGAGCCAGGGAGCCGGCCTCGTAGGCGTTCTTGATGCTCTTCATGCTGTGGTCATCGTTGATGATGAAGGCATGGGAGACGTTGGGCCAGATCTGGGCGGCATAGCCCTCAAGCTTGCTTGCGTCGGCGGAGAGGACAACGGCGGAGCCGATCTTCTTGTAGGTGCAGGCCATATTGGTGAAGACCTTGAAGTTGGCGGTGCCGTCATCGTTCAGGGTGAGCTCAGCGGTGGTGTCACGGCCGCCCATGGAGACGGTGGCGGTGTAGGGGGCGTTCTCGGCAACCTGGGGAGCGGGCAGAACGCTGATATCGTCGCAGGTCAGGGTGTACTCCATGGTGTTGTCGCCCATGGTGCGCTCAACCTTGAAGGAGGCCTTCTTGCCGTCGCTGGTGACCTCAACGGGGGTGCCGCCGATGGAGATCTTCACGCCCTGGGCGTCACGGCTCCACTTGCCCTCGGCAAACTTATCGTAGCCGCCGTAGACCAGCATGTTGCCGTCGGCCTGGAGGTAAGCGGTGTTGCCCTTCTCGTCCTTGAACTGGGCGATATGCTCAGGGGCGGTGAAGGTGGCCTTGTGGGCCTGGATGAAGGCGTTCTTGTCGGCATAGAGGGTGCCCTCCTTGCCGGTCATGGTGGCGGTGCGGGTGTAGGACTGCCCGGGCACCACGGGGTAGCTCATGTCAAAGGAGTACTGGCCGGCCACGTCATAGGCATAGTTGGTGGTGCCGTTGGACTCGTTGCCGGAGGCGTCCTTGTAGGCCAGCTTGATCTGCAGGCAGTCAACGCCGTCCTTCTGGACCTGCTTCCAGGTGCCGGAAAGGTAGGACTGGGTGTAGGTGGGGTTAGAGGCAAAGTCGGAAGCGTCATACCTGCCGAAGTCGTACTTGTCAACGACGGCGGTGCCGTCGGCATTGAGGTTCAGCAGGAAGGCGGCGTTCAGCATGGAGGCGAACTCGCCCTGCTCCTCAAAGGTGCCCTCGAACTGATAGGTCTTGGTCTCGGCGGCGGGCTCGCTGCCCTTCTGCTCCTCCTTCTTGTCACCCTCGGTGTTGCCGCTGCAGGCGGCCAGAGCGAAGACCATGACAAGAGCCAGAATAAGTGCTAAGAATCTCTTCATTTTTCGTTCCTCCGATTAATTATTATGTTCCATAAAAGCGCCCACGGTGTGGACGATGGCCACGATGAGAAGCACCGCTGCAAAGGCGATGGCCAGAGTGGGATTGCCCCCGAAGAAGGGGACCCGGGTGAGCACGTCCGCCAGAGGGTAGGCGGTCTCCACCAGGTGGTTTGCCAGAGCCACCCCGTACAGTGCGGCGGCGGCTATGGGCACGATGCGGATGCGGAAGAGCTCACCGCAGAGGCTCACTGCGGCCCCGCCCAGCAAAAAGCCGAAGGTCAGCCAGGAGAAAACTCTGTCCCAGTTGCCGCTGACAGGGTCGGCGGTCCCGGCGTAGACGACGAGATAGGCGGCCGCCGCCAGAACTGCCAGACAGGCGGCGCCGAAGGTCAGATAAAAGCCCAGCTTTCTGTTCTTAAACATTTATCTGTCCTCCTTTTTCCGCTCATTGAGAGCGGTCACGCAGAACATGGCCAGGCACCCCAGGGCCAGCACGCCGACGGCGGCGTTTATGGCGATGGCGGTGGGCTTCCACCAGGGGGTGAAGTCCTCAATAGCCACATCCTTGGCAAGGCCGTTCACCAGGTTGGAGCGGCTCATGCTGTAAAGGTAATACTTGGCAACCTGACGGAGCTTGGACCAGATGAAGCCGTCCCTCTCCTTGGTCAGATAGTTCGTAGCCTCCGGAACTCTGCCAGGGTCGTTGTTGAACTGGTTGGTGCCGGCGTAAAGGGCGTCGCCGGTGCCCATGTAGCTGGCGGAGTCCTTGGAGGAGTCGGTCAT
>JAFPTE010000112.1 GCA_017400415.1 Oscillospiraceae bacterium | reverse complement strand
GCCACCGTCTGCCGCTACCCCAACGACGGCCAGTTCGGCACCGTCATTATGGGCCGGGCCCAGGGCGGCGTGGACATATTCGTGCCGGAAACCCAGCTGGAGGATGCGCAGAACATTCTTTCCGCACCTGCCGAGGAGCAGGCGCCTGAAGAAGAGTAACAAATTCATTTATATATAAGGAGGAGATTCCCATGGATTTTATGAAAGAGTATGAGAAGTGGCTGGCCTCTCCCGCACTGAACGAGGCGGAGAGGGCGGAGCTCCTGGCCATCAAGAACGACCCTCACGAGATTGAGAGCCGCTTCTTCGGCCCCCTGGAGTTTGGCACCGCCGGCCTCAGAGGCACTATGTGCGTGGGCCTGCATCAGATGAACCGCTTTGTTGTGGGTCACGCCACCCAGGCCTTTGCGGAGGTCGTGAAGGCCGAGGGCCCGGAAGCCTGCCGCAAGGGCGTCTGCATCATCTGCGACTGCCGGAACCACTCCCAGGAGTTCGCCGAGATCGCCGCTTCCATACTGGCCGCCAACGGCATTTTCGTCCGCCTGTTTGACGAGCTGCGCCCCACTCCCGAGGTCAGCTTCGCCGTCCGCCTCTACGGCGCCCAGGCCGGCATCAACATCACCGCCAGCCATAACCCCAAGGAGTACAACGGCTACAAGGTCTACTGGGCCGACGGCGCCCAGCTGCCCCCGGTCCACGCCGACGTGGTGGCAAAGAAGATGGGTGAGCTGGATATTTTCAACGACGTGAAGTCCATGCCCCTGGAGGAGGCCAAGGCCAAGGGCCTGGTGACCATCCTGGGAGCAGAGACCGATGAGCTCTTCCTGCAGAATGTCATGGGCCAGGTCATGGACCGTGAGAGTGTAGCCAAGGTGGCCGACAGGTTCGGCATCGTCTATACTCCCTTCCACGGCACCGGCCACAAGCTCATTCCCGAGGCCCTGCGCCGCCTGGGCATGAAGAACGTGTACTGCGTCCCCGAGCAGATGGTCATCGACGGCAACTTCCCCACCGTGAAGAGCCCCAACCCGGAGAATCCGGAGGGCTTCTATCTGGCTGTGGACCTGGCCAAGAAGCACGGCTGCGACCTTATCTGCGGCTCTGACCCGGACGCCGACCGTGTGGGCCTCATGGTCCGCAACTCCCAGGGCGAGTACGTGGTCCTCACCGGCAACCAGACCGGCCTTCTCCTGGAGGATTACGCCATCCAGGTCCGCAAGCGCCGGGGCTGCCTGCCTGCCAATGCCTACTGCAACACCACCATCGTCTCCTCCCCCATGGCTACCCGCATTGCCGAGTATAACGGCGTCAAGTGCGCCCGCACCTTCACCGGCTTCAAGTTCCTGGGCGAGAAGAAGGATCAGCTGGAGGCCAGCGGCGAGGGCAGAGTCATCTTCTCCTATGAGGAGAGCTGCGGCTACATGTTCGGCGACTACGTCCGGGATAAGGACGCCGTCACCGCCATTGTGGTGGCCGTGGAGATGGCTGCCTACTATGCCACTCAGGGCAAGACCCTCTATGACGCCCTTATGGACCTGTATGAAAAGTACGGCTGGTACGCCGAGAAGACCCTGAACCTGGTCATGCCCGGCCTGGACGGCATGAAGGATATGGCGAAGATCATGGCAAACCTCCACGCCAATCCCCTCACCGCCGTTGCGGGCACCGAGGTCAGAACCGCCAAGGACTATCAGACCGGCGTTCAGACCTGCATGACCTGCGGCCACACGGAGCCCATGGAGCTGAAGGGCTCCAACGTGGTGGAGTACAACCTGGCCGACGGCACCACCTTCATCATCCGTCCCTCCGGCACCGAGCCCAAGATCAAGGTCTATATCATGACCTCCGGCTCCAGCAAGGCCGAGTGCGACGCCAAGGTGGCCAAGTACGCCGCCTGGGCCCCCGCCATCTCCGACATGAAATAAACCATAATAAGCACTGCGCCCCGTGGGATTTCCCACGGGGCGTTTTTTCAGGCTTTTTCGGCGTAGCGGCGTATGAGGGATATCATCTTCTCGTTTGTGAGCAGGGCCTCCACCTCATCCATATCCACCGTGCGCCCCTCCAGTATGCCCTGGATAAGCGCCTCGGCGTAGAGCACCTCCCGGTGGTCCCGCAGTGCGGAGAGGATATCCATGTTCATCCGGCTGTTGATGCCCTCCACCATGCCGGCGAAGAACGTGCTGCCCGGGCCGAAGACCTGGCCGATCTCCTCAAACTTCCGGAAGGCGTCAATTACGTCCCGGACGGACATGGGCCGCCGGCCCCGGGTCACCAGCACGCCGCCGCTCAGAAGCTTGTCCGCCGTGGTGCCCAGAAGGTCGCACAGGTCCAGGATGAGGCCTGTGTCCGGCAGGGCGTCCCCGTTCTCCCACTTGGAGACCGCCTGGAAGGAAACCCCCAGCTTCTCCGCCAGCTCCTTCTGGGTAAGGCCGGCGCTCTTCCGCAGAAACTGAATGTACTGCCCGATTCTTAAGGTGTCCAAACGTCTCACCTCCTTTCGCCTATATAATAGACCGTGGACCCCGCAAAGTAAATAACGGGAAAATTGAAAAAACTCGAATATAAGTTGAGCTTTCCCCGTCAGAAAGGCCCGCCGCAATTTTGCGGCGGGCCGGATTTATTTGCCGGGATATTACTCGTTGTAGAGGGCCTTCAGCTTCAGGAGGTGCTCATAGCGCTCCTTGGCGGCGTCCTCGCTCTTCTTGAAGAGGACGGTGGCTCTGTCGGGGAAGGAGCGGGTCAGGGCGGAGTAGCGGGCCTCGTTCATCAGGAACTCCTGGTAGCCGCCGGCGGGCTCCTTGGAATCCAGGGTGAACTGCTTGCCTGCAGGAGCCTCGGGGTTGAAGCGGAACATGTTCCAGTAGCCGCAGTCAACAGCCTTCTTCATTTCCTTCTGGCAGTTCTGCATGCCGCCCTTGATGGAGTGCATCTCGCAGGGGGCGTAGCCGATGACCAGGGAGGGTCCGTGATAGGCCTCAGCCTCGGTGATGGCCTTGATGGTCTGAGCGGGGTTGGCGCCCATGGCCACCTGAGCCACGTAGATGTAGCCATAGCTCATGGCGATCTCAGCCAGGCTCTTCTTCTTGATCTCCTTACCGGCAGCCGCGAACTGAGCGACCTGACCGATGTTGGAGGCCTTGGAAGCCTGTCCGCCGGTGTTGGAATACACCTCGGTGTTGAAGACGATGATGTTGAGGTCCTTGCCGCTCGCCAGCGCGTGGTCGACGCCGCCGTAGCCGATGTCGTACGCCCAGCCGTCGCCGCCGAAGATCCACTGCGACTTCTTCGAGAGGTAAT
>JAFPTE010000111.1 GCA_017400415.1 Oscillospiraceae bacterium | reverse complement strand
GAAGCCGAAGGGTCCGGCAGACGGAATTATCTTTGCACTCTCGCGTTCCCTTTGTAAACATCCCACACTTGCTTCTCGTCGGCAGGCTCGGCGTAATCGTTCAGGCTGGAGGCCGCGAGAACGCCCGAAGCCCAGCCGAATTGGAGCCACTTCTCCGGATCCCAGCCGGAGAGGATGCCGTACAGCAGGCCGCCGGAGAAGCCGTCGCCGCCGCCGATACGGTCCATGACCTGGATGGGTCTGGGCTCCTCCACGTACCACTGGCCCTGGGCCCACAGAATGGCGCCCCAAAGGTGCTCGTTGGCGGAGACGACCTGGCGCAGGGTGGTGGCGTAGGCCTGGGCGTTGGGATACTTGGCCCGGACCTCCTCAATCATGCCCTTGAAGCGCTCGATCTTGCCGCCCAGGTCCTTGCCGCCGGCCTCGGGGCCCTTGAAGCCCAGGCACAGCTGGAAGTCCTCCTCATTGCCCACCAGAATGTCGGCAACGGAGGCTATCTCATGGAAGGCGGCGGAGAGCTCTGCCTCCCTGCCCTTCCAGAAGGTGGCACGGTAGTTAAGGTCAAAGGAGACCAGTGTGCCGTACTTCTTGGCGGTCTTCGCCAGCTCCAGGCAGCAGCGGGTGGTGTCCTGGCTCATGGCGGCGATAAGGCCGGAGAGATGGAGAATGCCCACGCCCTCCTGGCCGAAGATGCGGTCCAGGTCAAAGTCCTCCGGGGAGAGGGTGCGGCCCACCTCACCGGCTCTGTCGTTCCAGACTCTGGGGGCCCGGAGGCCGAAGCCGGAGTCGGCAATGTTGAACTGGTGGCGGTAGCCCCAGGGGCCGCCCTGAGGCACGTCCCTGCCCTCAAAGCGGATGTTCCGGGCCCGGAGCTGGCGCTTGATGAAGTCCGCCATGGGGCTGCCCTCAACAAACTTGGTCAGCACCAGGCACTCCTTGCCCAGGCTGGAGGCCACATTCAGAACGTTACTCTCTGCGCTGGTGGCCTGGAGATAGAAAAGATTGGAGTTCTGGACCGCCATACGGTCCTGGGGGGTGATACGCAGGCCCATGCTGGTGGGGCAGGCCAAGGCGTATTTGTACTTCCGGATTTCCATGCTGCATCTTCTCCTTTGTTAAATTTTTGCCCAAAAACGGGCAAATCCAATAATACTCACAGTACCATTATGCCTCAAATCCGCCAATCTGTCAATACCGTAAGCGTAAAGAGACTTTTTTTCAGAATAAATTGCACAAGGCACGGCCCGTGCCTCAAAACTGTCATTGCCAATCTGCGGTTACGGCTGTCCTTGAGGCGGCAGTCTATGGTATATTGGAAAAAAGCAAAGGGGGTAAGACCTGTGAAACGCAGACTTTTTGCGGCCATCCTTGCGGCCCTCGTCCTGGCGGCCCTTATCCTTCCGGCCGCTGCCGATACCTTTATATACCTCTGGTCCTCCAACCAGCCGGATGAGCCGGAGGACCCCATGGCCTTCACCTCATATTCGGCTGCGGAGGGCTACAAAACCCCCTCCCGGGTCTATGACTATGAGAAGCTGGCCGGGAACATGGACTCCCTGGAGGAGGCCGGCCGGCTGGAGGGGGTCCACCTTCGGAGGCTGGGGGTCTGGAGCGACTATGTGAGCCGGGCCTTCCGGGTGGCGGAAAACCTGGCCCCCAATACGTACAACGAAAAGTTTGCGGACCTGCCCGTGGAGCCGAACTATGCCCTTGCAGGCATCCCGGGCCTGGGCAAGTACAGCTCCTTTACCGACTTTGAGGAGGGGAGCTTCAGCATAAAGGAGGAGACCCTCCAGGAGGCCCTGAGCTGGTCGGGCCTGGGCATCACCCGGGAGGGCGAAAACAAGGTAAACGACTATTACGGCAGCCTCACCTTTAACTATAATCCCTATACCCTTATCGAAACCCTTCAGCTGGATTATCTTGGGGAGCTGAAGACCTACACCGTTGAGTATGTGGTCATGCTGAGCCTGGATTACTATATTCAGCTTTCCTTCTCCAACGTCACCATAAAGGACGGGAAGGTCCATATGGATATTGAGGGCAGGGAGGGCTACCGGTACAGCATCACCACGGATATGAACACCAACTTCCACACGGGCATGGCCTACATCCCCCCGGCGGAGGAGGAGGCCAAGGACCGGGCCCGGGAGCAATACGACGTATTCAGGAAGGAGACCCGGAAGGAGGCGCCCTTTTCGGAGAACCTTCACAGCATCAGCATAAAGGACGCCGCAGGCGTCTTCGAGCTCCGGGACGTGGAGGGGGGCAAAAACCTCGTTCTCCGGGTGGAGAAGGAGGGCCTTCGGCTGGAGTTCATTGTGGACGGGGTCCTTCTGGGGGACCCGGTGATTCAGAACGTGGAGCAGAACGCCGGGGATAATCCCGGGGAGGACGGCGGCACGGAGCTGAACCCGGATATAGTCGAGGGCAGACCCGGGCAAGCCCATGACCCGGAGCCCGGCAAAACCGGGGAGGGGGGCATATCCGTCCCCGGGACCATAGGTCTGAGCCTTGCTGGCACAGCGGCGGCGGGAATCGGCGCCGGCGCCGTTGCGGGCGGCAGTGGGGATGAGAAGAAAAAGCCCGGCCACCGGAAGAAATATATAATGTATATCCAGAAGGACTTCGGCGACGCCCTGCGCCGGGGCGCAAAGCCCGTGACGGTCCGGGCCAGGATGGCGGAGATTGACGGGAAGGGCGCCCAGCGGGACAGAGACGACCTGACCGCAAAAATCACCGCCCAGGGCCGGGGGCTGGAGGTCCGGAGCCTTTCCTTTGCTGGCCGGTACATGGAGGCGCAGGTTTTCGTCCCCGCAGGCAGCGCCGAGGACCGGGCGGCGGTGACCTTCACCTTCACCGGACCGGGCGGCACCTTCAACAATACGGTCTCCTTCCGGCTGGTGGACGGCCCCAGCCTCAGATTCTGCGAGGAGACCGGGGAAGCCGGCGCCTTCCGGCTGGGCAGTGCGGGCACCACACTTGAAATGATACCCGGGGACGGCTTTACCTACCGGGAGAAGTTCATGCTTGTGGACGCCACGGTGCCCCCGGAGCCGGAGGACATGACGAGCGACAAGGTGCCGGGCTTTGATATAAGCTTCAAAAAGACCGCAAGGCAGTACGTCTACGAGCTTATTGTCAAGAACAACACCCCCGCCGAGAAGAATGAGGATATCTTCCGGCAGCCAGCGGAGCAGAACTTCACCCTCCGGGTCAGGGTACAGGGGGAGGAGAAGCCCGTGGAGGGCTATGTTACCCTGCGGCTGTGGCCGGAGGGGATAACCGTGGCCTCTCAGCAGAAGGGCGAGAAAAACGGCGTGAAATATCTCCGGGTCCAGGCCTTCGAGAGGGAGAACGCCGGGGCAATGGATAAGAAGTGGCTCCCCAGCCGGTTTGAGCCCACCCTGGCGGTCCGGGGGCAGGATAAGGCCCTCATAAACCCGAAGGGCGTGGAGTTCACCTTTGAAAAGCTTGAAGGCGCCGGAGGCCTGGGCACCCGGGCGGACAAGGAAGAAAACCTGGCCAAAAAGTACGAATACAAGCTGGGGAGCGGGGACTGGAACGGCAGCTTCGTCTGCGAGATCGAGCCGGGAGCCCACTTGTGCGAGCCGGCGGACGGCACCTTCCTTATGGTGCTGCTGCCCATGGAGGCGGCCTATGAGGGCCAGACCTTCTCTTCCCGGCTGCCGGTGCGCCTGCGGGGCAAGGACCCGGACCCCATGGAGGGCTGGGAGGAGGAGTATAAGAAGCTCCGGGAGCGCATTGAGGAATACTCCCTGCCGGCAGAGAAGGATAAGTGGCTTCACAAGCTGGAGCTTCTGGCTCTGGAGCCCCGGTGCTCCACGGTGCAGCTGCGGCTTGTGAGCAAGGCCATAATCCGAAACTACATGCGCTACTGGCTCATCGAGAGCACCGCCCAGCGGAACGAGGCGGAGATCTACGATACCATCGTCAGCCAGCTGGAGTGGGTGAAATTCTTCGGTGACTGCGCCTTCTCCCTGCTGGTGAGCGCCTACGCCGGGCCTGTGGCGGAGGCCGTTATCTCCCCGGCCAAGGACTATTTCACAAGCGCCATCGGCGAGCTGATCGCCGCCGCCAATTACGGCGAAAAGATAGATATCACCATCGTGGAGCGGTTTGAGTTCGTGAAGAATCTGACCGCCGCCGGGGATAACCTGGTGGGAGGCGCCATCAGCATCACCAGCTGGCGCACTGCGGCGGCCACCCTGGGAGGCTACTTCGTCTACGCCAGCATCAGAAGCTACTTCACAAAGCTGAAGGAGACCGGGGAGTCCGACCTGTTCGGCGCCCTGACCAGCGGCTTTGCGGATATGACCGTGAACGCCCTGAAGGCCGGGGCCTCCAAGCTCCTGGGCAAGTGGCTGGAGGGGGAGACCTTCCAGAAGAAAATCGGGCCCTATATCACCAAGTACGTGAAGGAGACCAAGTTCGTAAATCTCCAGGCCCGGTATAACGCCTGGCAGCAGCTTTACGGCGACCTGGCCCTGAAGGGCGCAAGCAAGGAGGCGTCCGTTGCCCTGACGGACGTTGTGGATAAGTACATTGTGGAGCTGTTCGGCGCCGGCATCGGCAAGGTGAAGGAGCTCACCGTTGACAAGGTCAACACAAGCTCCCGCTTTGAGTATAAGGAGGGGGCCCTGTACTTCACCTTCGCCCTGGGCCTTTCCCAGTACACCATGCATGAGGTCAGCCTCAATCTGAACCGGATGCTCATGAACATCGCAAGCCCGGGGTATACCATGCTCTATGATCTGATTTTCGGCCAGGTGCCCGCCGCCGAAAGCACCATCCAGGTGCCTAAGGACCCGCCCCTGCCGCCGGAGAAGAAATAAGGAGGAGAGAATATGTCAAAGTTCTGCAGCCAATGCGGCGCAGCCCTGCCGGAGGGGGCCAGATTCTGCACATCCTGCGGCCGGGCGGTGGAGTCCGCCCCGGAGCCCCAGGTCCTGCGGGCGCCAAACCTGCCCCAGCCGGGCTTTTCAAAGCGGGTGAACGACCCGGAAATTCTGGCGGCGGTGAAGAAAAACCGCCGGGCCGCCGGGGTCTTCGCCTTCTTCCTGGTGCCCTTACCCCTGATCGGCTTTTATATTTACAGCCGATTTTCGGACAGTATGGAGACCGCCGACGCCCTGAAATACGGCCTTATCATCTCTGCCGTTTTCCTGGCCTTCGCCCTCTTCGGCTTTATCCGGGACCGGGCGGCCAACAGCTATGAGGCCACCGTCACGGACAAGAAGACCGCCCGGGTCCGGCGCCATTCCAATTCCGGAAGCAACTCCGGGGACTATATGACCGAGTACACCACCTACGCCCGGACAACTGACGGGAAAATAAAGAAGATAGTTGAGCACGACGGCAGCCAGATATGGGCCTACAGCTACCTGAACGTAGGGGACCGGTTCATGTACCACCCCCAGTTCGCCTTCCCCTATGAGCTTTACGACAAGGCAAAGGCGCCCTATATCGCCTGCGTCGCCTGCGGTACCCATAACCCCGTGACCGCCGACCGGTGCAAAAAGTGCAATGTGCCCCTGCTGAAATGAAAAGGCCGCTCTCCGAAAGGAGAGCGGCTGTTTTTTATTCGAGACCGAGGAAGAACTCATCGTATGTGCAGCCATAGAGCTTGCGGAGCTCTACAAGAACGCTTATGCGAATGTTTAGTTCACCGGCCTCATACTTGAAAGGAACGGAAGCAGACAATCCCTCAGTCAGCTTCGCTGACAGCTCCCTTTACACAAGGGAGCCGGGGGAACGCCCGGAGCTTATTTAATATTCCCTCTCCCTGTCGATAAGCCGGCGGAGGGGGCGGCCGGCGCAGTAGTTTTCAAAATCCTCCAGGAAGAGGTCCAGCACGGTCTCGATCGTATAGCCCAGGGTCAGGTTCCCGGCCACGTGGGGGGTTATGAGCAGGCCCGGGCAGGTCCAGAGGCTGCTTTCCGGCGGTATGGGCTCGGCGGAGAAGACGTCCAGGGCGGCGCCCCCCAGCCTCCCCCGGCCCAGCAGGTCCTCCAGGGCGGCCTCCTCAATGGCGCTGCCCCGGCCCACGTTCACGATGCAGGCCCCCGGGCTCAGCAGCTCCAGCCTGCGGCGGCTCATGATGCCCCGGGTCTGGCCTGTGGCCGGCAGACTCATGATGAGAAGGTCCGTCTCCGGCAGGACGCCGTCCAGCTCCGTGACCGGCAAAACCCGGTCGAATACCCCCTCCGGATTCCGGCCGGAGCGGTTCACCCCCACCAGCCGGGCGGGGGAGAAGGCCCGGAGCCGCACGGCGGCGGCCCTGCCTATGTCCCCGGTGCCCAGCAGGGTTATGCGGGCGCCGTGGAGGGACCGGATGCCCAGGTTCCGGGTCCAGCCCCGGGCGGCCACGATTTTTTCGTACTCCGGCTGGCGGCGCAGAAGCTCCAGGCTCACCATGACGATATGCTCCGAAATGGTGACCCCGTAGGCCCCGGAGGAGTTGGAGAGCAGGGCCCCGGGGGCCAGGACGCCGGGGGCGAAGTAGGTCTCCACTCCGGCGGAGGTGGAGCAGAACCACCGGACCCTGGGGGCCATTTTTGCGTATTTTGCCCCGAAGGCCAGGACGATTTCCGCATCACCAAGCCCCGCCTCCAGCCCCTCCGGTCCGTCGTAAAACTCTGCGGCAAAGCCCCGGGAAAGGGCGGCGGAGGCAAGGCGGCGGCGCTGGGCCCCGTCCAGCTCCGGGAACACAACTGCGATTTTTCTCATAGCAACACATCCCAAAAAAGGGCCCCGTGCCGGGGCCCTTGAAGTTTTATTTCCTGACGTACTTTTCAAATCTGTCCAACAGGGCCTTCAGATGCTCGGTAAGGGGCTTTTCCGTCCGGAAGGGGAAGAGGAAATGGTAGCGCTTTTTGCTCTCCCGGTACCTGTCCCGTATGTAGCCCTTGACCTCCTCGTACCGGACCACCACGTTGTGCTCCTGAGCAAAGGCCCGGAGCTTTGCCACGATGCCGGCGGAGTGGATAACGTCGATGATGAACACCCCGAAGAAGACGCCCACGAAGAATGAGTAGGCCAGATTCCCCCGGAGCATATCCACGGCCCGGGCGGCCAGGGGATGCAGCAGGAAATAGTACAGAACCCCGCATAAAAACCAGAAAAAGGTGAACTTGGGACAGATTATGCCCTGTATGTTGCCCCACTCTTTGGAGTAGTCCCAAAGCCGCAGGTGAAAGAGCTTCAGAAGTCCCAGGCCGCCTGCAAACTCAATGGCGGTCATGCACAGGCCCATCAGCAGAAACAGGACCCCGGTCCGCAGGTAAACATTACCGATAAAGTCCAGGGTGCAGAAGGAGACCAGAAGGTACATGGTCACCAGGCCGAAGCCGTATATGGGCAGCCAGGGCCCGGTGCAGAAGCCGGGGTTTATCCATTTCCGGTCCCCGTTTGCAGGGGAGAAGCGGCGGTAGAAGAGCTCCAGCACCCAGCCGGCCACGCAGCCGCAGGCGAAGAGCAGGCACAGATCCAGGAAAAGGCCCATTTCAGAAGCCCTCGTCCTGCTCCGGGGCCTTGGCCTCCGGGTTATCGTTCTCCGCCATGATGGCCTCGGTCATCTCGTCGGCGGGGTCCTTCTCCTCCTTCCTGGGGTGGCGGAGCCGGAGCCAGAGGTAGATGACGCTGGCCAGGGTGGCGATTCCGTCCGCAATCAGGGAAAACTGGGCAAAGGTTATGAGCAGAGTCTCGTCGTGGGCGGTGAAGGGGTCGATGATAATGGCGGCGGCGCAGCCCACGAAAATCACGGTGATGACCAGCCAGAGCCAGAAGAGCTTATCGCCGATGGCCCGCAGGTCCAGGGCGGTCTGGAGCTTGAAGACGGAGGCCAGCAGCATAAGGCAGCCCATGGCCACGATGAGCCACTGGCTCATCTCCTGGGCCTTGATAAGGGCCAGGAGCCCGGCCACGGTCAGGAGCACCCCGGCGGAGAAGCCGTATTCGTGGATGTTCTTGTAGCCCTCGCTCATGAAGTAGCGGACGATGAGCACGATGCCGCAGACCACCACGGCGGCGGCGAAGACGTAGCAGATGCCGGCCAGGGTTATGAACTGGGGCACCAGGAACCAGAGGGCCAGGCCCACGGCTATGAAAAGGGCGGCCAGCGTTGTGACGAGACCGTTGAGACTGTCGGTATGGAATTTGTTTTTCATACGTATCACGCTCCTGTGCTAATTCTACACTATGACGCCGCAGAAATCAACAGACAACCGGCCCTTTGTACGCAAAAAAGTGCCGGTCCTGACGGAGGACCGGCAAAGATAGGGTTGTGGGATAAAGATACGGGCCGGGACCCTTGGGCCTCAGGCCGTGACTTAATAGTACACCGGCCGGCGGAAAAAAGCAATAGGAGCTTTTGCCGGAAGGTGGGAGCTTTTGTCGATTAAAGGGAGTCGTCCTCCCGGACCCAGTCCTGGGGGTCCACCTCCGTGTACTCCCCGTTGGGGCCGATGCGGTTATATACCTTGGCGATGCCGGCGTTTATGATCATGCGGCGGCACATGGAGCAGGAGGTGGCGTCCGTGAGCACGGCGCCGGTTTTGGCGTTGTGGCCCGCCAGGTACATGGCGGCGCCGATGCAGTCCCGCCGGGCGGCGGAGATGATGGCGTTGGCCTCGGCGTGGACGGAGCGGCAGAGCTCGTATCTCTCGCCGGAGGGGATATTCAGCATTTCCCGCTTGCAGTAGCCCAGGTCCATGCAGTTTTTCCTGCCTCTGGGGGCCCCGTTGTAGCCCGTGGAGATAATCTCGTCCTCCCGGACGATGATGGCGCCGTAATGCCGCCGCAGGCAGGTGCTCCGCTCGCAGACCGTTTCCGCAATGTCAAGGTAATAATTGATTTTGTCCCGTCTCTCCATAGGTCAGCCCTCCGCTTTTTTTCTCCTATTTTATCCTCCTTTTGCCCTTTCGTCAATGGGAAGTTTTGCTCTTGACAAGCTCTTAGCCGCTATATTATCATAGAAAGGAAAGCAAAGAGAAAGAAGTGAAGTAATTTGCTTGTATACCTTGAAGCCATTGAATCACAGGAGAGCCGCAGCAGGTTTTCGGAAATTTACAGCATATATAAGCAGCCGATGATGCTCTTCGCATTGTCTGTACTGAAGGACCAAAGTCTTGCGGAGGACGCCCTGCAGGAGGCGTTTTTTGCCATTGCCCGGCACATTGACGACCTGGGGGACGCAGAAAGCGGCAAAACAGCGGCCTTTATCTACACTGTAACGGAGCGCAAATGTCTGGATATTCTTAGGGACCGGAAGCAATTTGCCCCCCTGGGTGACTATCCGGCGCCGGAGACTCCGGAGGAGGTGCTGCCGGCGGCGTTTGCCCGGCTCAGCCCGGACCACCGCCAGGTGCTTACTCTGCGCTATGTACAGGGCTATGGCGTCTGGGAGATTGCAAAAATCATGAAACGGAGCCCCGGCGCCGTATCCATGCTGATAAAGCGGGCCAAGGCTGCCCTGAAGGATGAGCTTGAGAAGGAGGGTTATGAAGTTGAAGCTTACAGATGAGGAAATCAAGCGGGCTGCCCTGGCCTATGTGGACCACCGGCTGAAAACCCTTCCCCCGGCCTGGGAGGGGGAGTTTTCCCCGAGGTTTGAAGCGAGCATGGCGGAGCTGATTCTCCGAACAGACCGCCGGAGGGCGGTCCGCCGGGTTCTGCGGTCCGCCGTGGCTGCGGTGCTTGTTCTCGTCCTGCTGGGCGCACTGACCGTCCTGACCGTACCGGAGGCCCGTGCCGCCTTTGAGGGATGGATAAGAAACATTATTCCCGGCGGCTTCAGTTATGAGTTCAGCGGCCCCGGCTTGGAAAGCCCCTCCGAATACCGTCTTGGTTGGCTGCCCGAGGGCTTCAAGCTTACCGACGAGTATATAGACGATGGCTATTATGATGCCTACTATGAGACCGAGGACGGAGAGAAGACATTGGAATTCAGCACCGGAAACGTCAGCGAGGGAACGACGCTTTCTGTGTTTGACTTGGAAGAAGAGATGAAGGAGGAAGCAATAAACGTTGGCGGATTCCATGGGACTCTCTATATATCGAACTCAGATAACGACATAAATGCAGTTTTATTCAACGCAGACGATACTGTGTTTGTAATGATTTCAACAAACGAGGATAAGCCTGTTATGTTGCACATAATTGACGGCATATATTTGTGCAGCCCTACAAATTAAAAATCTATTTCGTTTTTTGCGTTAGATTTCACCCCCTTTCTCCGTTTATATATTGCGAGGATATAAAGGAAGGATGTGAGGAACGTGAAAGTTCGAATCGCTGCTTTGGCTCTTGTGCTTGTCATGGCTCTGGCGTTTCCGCTTTCCGCAAGCGCAGCAGTTCTTGTGGGCTCTGCTCAGGTCAGGCTGACTTTCAGCGGCTCTATTGCGTCTTGCTATACCGTCGTAAATGACAGCGGCAAAGAGATAGCGATAACACTGGAGCTGAGCTGCGGCGGAACAGTTGTTGCAAGCTGGGAAGCTGACGGCACAGGCAGAGTCACAATCAGCGAGACAGCAGCCGTCACACCGGGCGTGACCTACACGCTGACCGTCTCGGGCACCGTGAACGGCGCAGCAATTACGCCGAAATCCGTAACAAAAACTGCGTAAAAAACGAAAGGAGAAAAACAAAATGAAACACAACAGAAAGCTCTTTGCCCTCGTCCTGTCCCTGGCCCTCCTGGTGACCGGCCTCACAACCACGGCCTTTGCCGCCGGCATCGGCGGAGACGCAGGCATCAACCTGGTGTCTTCGTTTGACCCAATCTATACAGCATGGAAAACGGGTATGGTTGTTGGAGTCCACTTTGACGCCAATCCAGTACGGCCTTATTATAATCCTGAGGAAGCGTATTGGATTGGGTTAAAAGAAATGGTGGCCTGGAATGTCATCGGAGT
>JAFPTE010000110.1 GCA_017400415.1 Oscillospiraceae bacterium | reverse complement strand
CTTGGGCAGGAGAATAACGTCCTCCTTCGTTATGACGCGGGTCAGCAGGGTCAGGGCGGCGTACACCGCCACGGCGGCGGCTATGGTGACGCCCAGGCACAGAACCTTGCCTATCATGCGGCCCCCCAGCAGGGGCAGCACAAACCGGCTCATAAGGCCGTTCACGCCCCAGGCGGCGGCCCCCATGGCCAGGGAGCACAGCACGGGCCGCAGGGTTATCTTTATGAAGTCCGGCTTCTCCGGCAGCTTGAGAAGTATGAAGACGATGTTCAGGGCGGTGATGAAAAGATAGCAGCAGATGGTGCCGATGGGGGCGCCGATGATGTTGATTCCGGGGTTGCCCACCAGGACCCAGTTGACGATTATCTTGATGATTCCGCCCAGGGGCAGGGCGATAAGCCCCAGCTTTTCGTGGCCCGTGGCCTGCAGAACGGCGTTAGTCACCAGGTAGGCGCAGACGAAGTAGCTGGCGATGCCCAGCATGCTCAGAAGCTGGGAGCCGATGGGGTGGGAGACGGGGAACAGGGTGGTGTAGATGGGCTCCGCCAGCACGCAGAGGCCCACCGCCGCCGGCAGGGCGAAGATATTGGTGAGCTTGATGCAGCTCTCAACGTTTTTCTTTGCCTCCTGGCCGTCATGCCGGGCCAGGGATGCGGCGATGATGGGCACCACGGAAACGGCCACGGGGGTTATGAGGGAGGAGGGCAGGTTGTAAAGGGTCATGCCCTTGGAGTAGGCCCCATACAGGGTCTCCGCCTCCAGGCTCGTCAGCATGGCGCCGGACTGGAGCCGGTTCAGTACCAGCTTGGTGTCGATAAGGTTTATGATGTTCAGCATGGAGGAGCCCAGCATAATGGGCACGCAGACCTTCACCACGTCCGCCAGAGTGCCCCAGACTCCCTTGGGCACGTCCAGCTCCAGATTCTCGGCGTAGCGCTTCGAAATCTTGGTTTTATAGTAGAGCATCAGGGGCACGGAGATGGCCACGCCTATGGTGACGCCGATGATGGACCCGGCGGAGACCGTGGCGTCGTCGGCGCCCATTTTCACCAGCCAGAAGGCGATGATAAGGCCGAAGACCATCTTGGAGAGGACCTCGGTTATCTGGCTAATGGAGGTGGGCAGCATATCGTTGTGGCCCTGGGCGTAGCCCCGGAGCACGGATACGATGCACACGAAGAACACGGAGGGAGCCAGGACCATGACGCCCAGGGCTATCTCCGGGTCCCCCATGAAGACCCCCAGCTCCTTGTTCCATATGAGCATGATGCCGGTGCCCACGGCGCCGATGAAGCCGAAGAAGCCCATGGCCACGTTGAAGATCCGCTTTGCCTGCATGGGCCGGCCTGTGGCTCTGGCCTCCGCAATGAGGCGGGAGAGGGCCACGGGCACGCCGGCGGTGGAGAGGGTCAGAAGGAGGGTGTATATGGTGTAGGTCACCTGGAAGTGGGCGGTGCCCACGTCACCCAGCAGATTATAGAGCGGTATCTTGTAGATGAAGCCGATGATCTTGGTTATGACCACCGTGGCGGCCAGCACTGCGGCCCCCTGCAGATAGCTCTGTTTTTTCGGTTCCTGCAAGTCGATCTGTCCTTTTTTCTGAATTTTGGGGCTTCGGTCCCCCCGGGAGAGAATATGCGCCCGGAGGCCCTTTTACGCCGCCGGAAGTGAAAAAAGCCGATATTTTTCAATATTCACGGAAATCCGGCGGCAGGTGTTGACATAATTTATTGTGGAAAACCCTGTGGAAAATGTGCAAAACCCCGTAATCAAGGGCTTTTTCCCTGTGGGAAACCGGTTTCAGCCCGGGTTATTGATTATCCAATATTCACGGAAGTACCCGGAATATTCGTTTATAGTTTCTGCTTTTTCAGCCGGATATCCGTTCCACGGAAGGCAACAGGCAGAAATTCCCCCTGGAGCCGGCTCATAATGGCGGCGGAATAGCGGGTGCCCAGCTCGGGAATTGTCAGATTTGAGTTAATAATCATCTTTTTGCCCGTGCGGAGCCTGTCGTTCAGGAGGGTGTACAGGGCGCCGGTTATGAGGCTGGAGGCCATCTCGGTGCCCAGGTCGTCGATTATGAGAAGGTCGCAGTCGTGAAGGCGCTTTATCTCCCGGCGGGCGGCGTCGATCTCCTCCGGGCTTCTGGAAAACTTCTCCGTCTCGTACTTGGAGAAGACGGAGGCGGCGGTGTCGTAAACAACGGAAAAGCCCTTCTCCGCCACCACCTTGGCAATGGAGGTGGAGAGGAAGGTCTTGCCCAGACCAGTGGCCCCGTAGAGGAAAAGGTTGGGGCTCCGGTCGGAGAAGCAGTGGGCCCAGTCGCAGCACAGGTCAAAGACCTTGCTCATGGCGGCCCGGTCGGAGTAATGGGTCTTGGGGTCGGGGATGTCAGAGTAGTAATCCAGCCGGAAGGTGTCGAAGGTCTCCTGGCCCAGCTTTAAAAGCACGCTGAGCTCCCGGACCTGCTCCTGGCGGTAAAGGTCCATGAGGCAGGAGCACAGGCTGGTGCCGTTGTAGCCCGTATCCCGGCACTTGGGGCAGAAGTAATCCTCGCTCAGGTAATCTGCCGGCAGGCCGGCGGAGGAAAGGCGCAGGGCCCGCTCCTCCTGGAGGGAGAGATTCTTCTCCTTAATGGCCTCCACGGCCTCCACCGGGTCCTCCCCCTTCCGGAGGGCGGCGCCGATGGCGTCAATTACGGTCTGCCGCAGCTGGCTGTCCAGCCGGGCGATGTAGGGGTCCCTGGCGTAGGCCAGGTTCCGGCGCTCCTGGAGCTTCCGCTCCCGGTCAGCTCTCCGCCGGTCCAGCCGGTCCTTTGCCCGGCGCAGAAGTTTTCCGTCAAGGCTCATCGTTTACCCTCCTCGCTGCTCTGCTTTATGCTGGCAATGGCCCGGTCCAGCCTGGCCATCTCCTCGGCGGTGGCGCCGCCAACGGCGCCGGTGCCGGTCCGGCGGGGGGCGGGCACCTTGCCGAAGGTGTCCCCGGCCTCAATGGCCGCCGGGGTGAAGAGTCCCTTTTCCGCCCAGGAGCGGAAGATGGAGTTCATGTAGCTCCAGCTGAGGCGGCCGGACTTGACCACGGTCCTGTCGTAGGCGATGGCGGCGCATTCCTCGCTGAAGCCCTGGGCGATCCAGCTCTCGATGTATTTTTTCTCCGTGGCGGAGAGGGCCCGGTCCCGGATGCCCATAGCCTGGGCGAAGCCGTTCAGGGCGCTGCGGCGCTCCGTCTGGCCCTTCAGGTAGGCCTCGGCGGCGTCCAGGGAGAAAAGACCCTCCCGCTCCCAGGTGAAGGCCACCTTTTCGATAAACTTCATGGTGACCATCCGGCCGGGGCCGTAGCGCCGGGCGCTCTCTTGGCGGCAGTGGCTCACCAGGGTGAGGATGACCTCCGGGGGCAGGCCCAGGTAATCGTAAATACCGAAAAGGCGCAGCAGGTCGTCGGAGGAGAGGATGCGGCCCAGAATGATCTGGGTCTCGCCCACCAGCTCCCGGAAGGCCTGGCCCTGGCTCAGCTCCCGCCCTATGTCCTCGGCTGTGTACTGGGGCAGCTCCTGGGGCCTGGGAGGCGCCGGGGCGTCGCCCTTATCCTGGATAAGGCCCAGACGGCGGAGGACCTCCATGGCCCTGTCAATCTGCTCCGGGGTGCGGCCGGTCTTCTCGGCGGCGTCCGCCTGGTCAAACCGCCCTCCGGCGTTCAGAATGTAGAGGTAGCAGAGGGCGGCGTCTCCGCTGCCGCAGCCTATGAGCCGGCGGCACACGTCCCCGGGCATGGTTACGGTCTCCGGTGATGTAAGCACATATTCGCTGCCCATTTCCTCGCTCCTCTCTCTTTTTATAAGCGTACAGATTATTATAACAAATAATCCCCGTCCTTGCAACCTTTTTTGCCGCCTCCCCGCAAAGCTGCCCTTGAGGACAGCCCCTTTCTCTGAAGCCTTCCCCTTGAGGGTAGCGAAGCGGCCGCACGGCAGTGAATGACATGCCGGTGGCATGTCAGAGCCGTGCGGTGACCGAGCCGCAGCGAGACAGGTGGCCCGTCAGGGCCGGATGAGGTGTCGCCCCGGTTGCTGATTTGGCCCATACATTTACACCTCATCAGTCTGCCCTTGCGGGCAGCCAGCTTCCCCTCCAGGGGAAGCCTGAGGGCAATCTCTTCCTCTGAAGCCTTCCCCTTGAGGGTAGCGAAGCGGCCGCACGGCAGTGAATGACAT
>JAFPTE010000109.1 GCA_017400415.1 Oscillospiraceae bacterium | reverse complement strand
ATATCCCCCCGGTACTTTTTGAAGACCACGATCTTGCCCCCGGCCAGCTTCAGGGCGGGCTTCAGCTTCAGAAGATTTGCGCCCATGGCCACCACGCCGGAGCAGCGGCCACCCTTCCACATGAACTCAAGGGTGTCGATGACGAAGGAGGAGGATACCTTATCCCGGAGGGCGTTCAGATGGGCGGCGATGTGGGCGGCGTCCATGCCCCGGTCCCGGCACTCGGCGGCCTCAATGGCCAGAAGGCCGATGCCTGTGGAGAGCATGCGGCTGTCCACCACGTAGACCCCCGGCAGCTCACGGGCGGCGATGGAGGCCACGTTGCAGATGTTGGAGAGCTCGGAGCTGATGTCCAGGTGGACCACCTCATAGCCCTGGCTGGTGAAGGACTCAAAGAAGGCTGTCAGGTCCTCAATGCCGGGGGCGGCGGTCTTGGGCAGCACTCCGCTCTCACGGTAGTTTTTGTAGATGTCCTCCGGGGCAAAGTCCCGGCCGTCAAGGTAGTGCTCCCTGCCCACGATGATGGTCAGGGGGATGGTATGAATCTGGTAGCGCTTCAGAAGGTCCTCGGTCAGATCCACCGTGCTGTCTGCGGTGATGACAACCGGCTTGCTGATGGGGGCGCCTGCGTTTTTCTCTTCCATGGGCATCTCCTGTCTCGGTGCAGTATTTTTATAAATTATAATACTCATAAGGGAAAAAAGCAAGAGCCGGAGCAAAATAGTTGCAGGCAGAAAGAAAAGGCCCCGAAATCCGAAGATTTCGGGGCCTTGGTGCGCGAGGGGGGACTTGAACCCCCACGTCCGGAGTGGACACTAGAACCTGAATCTAGCGAGTCTGCCAATTCCACCACTCGCGCATATGGCAGCGGGAGAAGGATTCGAACCCTCACATACGGAGTCAGAGTCCGCTGTGCTACCTTTACACAATCCCGCTAAGTGCAAAAGCTATTATACAGACCTCCCTCTGATTTGTCAAGAAAAACTTTAAAAAATTTTTGCCTGCCCGCAGAAGCGGGCAGGCAGGGGATTCAGCCCCGGTTTGCGAAGTCCTCCTCAATGGCCCTTTTCCAGGCGCCGGAGAGCTTTTTGCCCTTCCTCACCTCGCTGACCGCCTGGGCCACGCACTCATAGTTTATGGCGCTGCCGGCGGCGTCGTTCACGAAGGTGGCGGAGCGGTCGGCGCCGATGCCGTAGCGCCGGGCGGTGGTGATGGCGTCCATATTGGCCCCCAGGAAGAGGAACTCCCAGCCCTCCTCCCGGTGCTTCTCCACAAGCCTCTTCACGTCCGTTTCCCGGAACTTCCGGCTGGCGTTCTCCAGCCCGTCCGTGGTGATGACGAAGACCGTGTGCTCCGGCACGTCCTCCGGCCGGATGTAGCGGTGCACATCCTCAATGTGGGTTATGGCGCCGCCCATGGCGTCCAGAAGGGCGGTGCAGCCCCCGGGGATATAGTCCCGGTCCGTCAGGTCCCCCACGCTCTCCAGGGGGAGCCGGTCGTGGACCACCTGGCTAGTGTTGGAGAACATGATCGTTGTCACCAGGGCCTTCCCCTCCGCCTTCCGCTGCCTTGCCAGCATGGAGTTGAAGCCGCCGATGGTGTCCGCCTCCAGGCCGGACATGGAGCCGGACTTGTCCAGGATAAATACCATTTCAGTGATGCCGTTTTTCATTTCGGGTTCCTCCTTGTTTTTTTATGGCCTGATTATAACATGGAAGAAAGAGGCCCTGGTCGCTTGCAAAGCGACATATTTGTTGATATAATTAGAAAAAACGAAGGAGGATGCCCATGATAACCTCATACCATATAGCCCTTAAGCCGGAGGATGCAGCGCCCCTGGCCATCATCCCCGGGGACCCGGGCAGGGTGCCCCTCATTGCGGAGAGGCTGGAAAATGCCGTGCCCGTGGCGTATAACCGGGAGTTCAATACCTGGGCCGGGTATCTGGACGGCAAACGCATCCTTGTGACCAGCACCGGCATCGGCGGCCCCTCCGCCGCCATAGCTATGGAGGAGCTGGCGGCCCTGGGGGTGAAGATCTTCATCCGGGTGGGCACCTGCGGGGGCATAAGCATGAAGGTGAAGAGCGGGGACGTGGTCATCGCCTCCGCCGCCGTCCGCATGGAGGGCACCAGCCGGGAGTACGCCCCCATCGAGTACCCGGCTGCGGCGGATTTTGAGGTCACCAGGGCCCTGGCGGACGCCGCAGAGAGCCTGGGCATACCCCACCACGTGGGCGTGGCCCAGTGCAAGGACAGCTTTTACGGCCAGCATTCCCCGGAGAAGAGCCCCGTGAGCTATGAGCTCCTGGCCAAGTGGGAGGCCTGGAAGCGGCTGGGGGTTCTGTGCTCCGAGATGGAGTCGGCGGCCATCTTCACCGCAGCGGCAGCCCTGGGGGTCCGGTGCGGCAGCTGCTTCAACGTCATCTGGAACCAGGAGCGAAAGGCCGCCGGCCTTTTTGAAGAGGATCATATGGATATGGACCGGGCCGTTTCCGTGGCCCTGGAGGCCGCACGGCGGCTTTTGTAAGGAGGCAATATGGCAATACTAATGAAGGGGGCCCCGGTGGCCGCCGCCATAAACGACAGGACCCGGCAGGATTGCGCCTATCTCCGCAGCCAGGGGGTCATACCCACCCTGGCCCTGGTGCGGGTAGGGGAGAACGACGCCGACGTTTACTACGAGCGGGCCGCCATGAAGCGCTGCGAGAGCGTGGGGGTGGAGACCCGGAATATCATCCTCAGAGAGAGCGCCTCGGAGGAGGAGCTCATTGCGGCCCTCCGGGACCTGAACGAGGATAGGACCGTTCACGGGGTACTGCTCTTCCGGCCCCTGCCGAAGCACATGGACGACGCCCGGGTCAGGAACACCCTCTCCCCGGAAAAGGACGTGGACGGCATAACGGAGGCCTCCCTGGGGGGCATCTTCACGGGCTCCGGCGTGGGCTATGCCCCCTGCACCGCCAGGAGCGTTATGGAAATTCTGGACTATTACGGCGCCCAGCTGGAGGGTGCCCGGGCGGTGGTCCTGGGCCGGAGCCTGGTGGTGGGAAAGCCCGTGAGCCAGCTGCTCATGGCAAGAAACGCCACGGTCACGGTCTGCCACCGGAGGACCCGGGAACTGAAGGAGGAGCTGAGGCGGGCGGATATCATCGTCGCCGCCGCCGGCTCCCGGGGCTCCGTCACCATCGGCCATGTGTGCCCGGGCCAGGTCATTGTGGACGTGGGCATAAACACCGATGAAAACGGCAGAATGGTGGGGGACGTGGACTTTGAGGATGTGGAGCCCTTCGTCTCCGCCATCACCCCCGTGCCCGGGGGCGTAGGCGCCGTAACCACCTCCGTTCTGGCAAGCCACACCGTGGCCGCCGCCAAGGCCCGCTGGGCCCGGGGACTATAATTTCTTCATTATCTCCCGCCGCAGCCGCAGGATTATGCGCTTTTCCAGGCGGCTTATGTAGCTCTGGCTGATGCCCAGCCGGTCCGCAACCTCCTTCTGGGTCAGCTCCCGCCGGCCGCCCAGGCCGAAGCGCAGGGAGATGATTTCCTTTTCCCGGGGGCTCAGGGCGGCCAGGGACTCCCGCAGCATACGCCGGTCCGCCTCCTCCTCCAGCCCCTCGGCCACCATGTCGCCCTCCGTGCCCAGAACGTCCTGCAGCAGGAGCTCGTTTCCGTCCCAGTCCACGTTCAGGGGCTCGGAGATGGAGACCTCGCTTCTCCGGGAGGCGGTTTTCCGCAGGAACATGAGTATCTCGTTTTCAATGCACCGGCTGGCGTAGGTGGCAAGCTTTATGTTCTTGCCCCCGTCGAAGGTGTTCACCGCCTTGATGAGGCCCACGGTGCCGATGGATATAAGGTCCTCCAGATTTATGCCCGTGTTGTCAAAGCGCCGGGCGATGTAGCACACAAGCCGCAGGTTGTGCTCAATGAGCTCCTGCCGGGCCCACTCCGCCCTGTCGGGCGGGCCGGAGAGGGCCTCTATGGCCTCCGCCTCCGCATCCCGGTCAAGGGGAGGGGGCAGATTGTCGCTGCCGCCTATGTAGTGCACGGGGCCCATGCCCCGGAGCCTTGCAAGAAACTCCAGAAGAAAGCTTTGTATTTTACGTAAGATTTCCATTTTCCCGGCCCAAAAGGGCCTCAAATCCCCCTTCGCTGTCAAGATCGGGACTCACCGCCACGAGCCCCGGGGCGGGCTTTCCGTTCACCTCCAGCCTGTCCGGCCGGAAGGCGGCCAGAAGGCCCCGGCCTGCCGCCGTTCTGCAGGGCACCAGGCGAAGGCCCCCTCCGCACGCACCCACCGCTCCGGCGGCGTCGCCGCTTTTCATAAGCTCCGCCACCGCAGGGGGGAAGAGCTCCCCCGCCGCCCGGGCGGAGATGACCGTCACCTCCCGGCCCGTGATGGGGTCCCGGAGGGCGTTTCCCGTGTCCGCCAGGGCCCGGAGCCGGACGCTCCTGCCGCCCCGCTCAATTAAAATGTCGCAGACCTGGCCCCGGACGGCGGAGGCGGCGCCCCCCTTGAAGAGCATGAGGCACAGGCCGTAAAAGAGGAAAAACAGGGCGAAAAAGGCCCCCAGCCCGGCCTTTTTTGCCAGGAACGCCGCCAGAAAGCCCCGGAAGGCGCCGGCGGCCAGGAAGGCCAGGGCGCCGCAGCGCAGTCCCCCGGCGCCGGGGCCGAAGGACACAAGGCACATGAGAACGCCGGCGGAGATTTTTGCCGCCGGGGTGGAGAAGGGCCCCCGGAGCACCGCCTCCAGGGCGGCGTAGGCCGTGCCGAAAAGGGCGGCCAGGAAGAGCCGCAGTCCGGATACCCGGACCCCGGCCAGGGCCCGGGCGGCCATGAGCGAGAGAAGATTTGCTCCCATATTGTAAATGAGGAGCTCATCCATATACACAACACGCAAAAAAACACCTCCGGGGCCATTGTACCGGCCAGGGGCGGAAAAATCCCCCGAAACCGGTCCCCCGGAGAGATAAGGAGAAAAATATTATGAGCGATATCAAGGACCCCTCCCTGGCCCCCTCCGGCCGGAGAAAGCTGAGCTGGGCACGGCGGTACATGCCTCTTCTAAAAAGCGTTGAGGCAGATTTCCTGCGGGATAAGCCCTTTGCGGGGCTGAAAATCTCCGCCTCCCTCCACCTGGAGGCCAAGAGCGCCGTTCTGTGCACGGTGCTGCAGAAGGGGGGAGCCCAGGTCCGTGTCTGCGGCTGCAACCCCCTCTCCACCCAGGACGACGTGTGCGCCGCCCTGGCCGAGACCGGGGTGGAGGTCTTCTCCCATTACGGGGACAGCCCGGAGGAATATGAGCGCCACATCGTCCGGTGCCTGGAGTTCGGCCCCCACATCGTCATTGACGACGGCGGGGACCTGGTGAGCATGCTCCACAGCCGCATGACGGACCTCTTACCCGGGGTCCTGGGGGGCTGCGAGGAGACCACCACCGGCATAATCCGCCTGCGGGCCATGGAGGCCCAGGGGGCCCTGCGGTTTCCCATGCTGACGGTGAACGACGCCCGCTGCAAGCACTTTTTCGATAACCGCTACGGCACGGGCCAGTCCTCCTGGGACGGCATAAACCGGCTGACGAATCTTGTGGTGGCCGGGAAAAACGTGGTGGTGGCGGGCTACGGCTGGTGCGGCCGGGGCATAGCCATGCGGGCCAAGGGCCTGGGCGCCCGGGTCACCGTCACGGAAATCGACCCGGTGAAGGCCCTGGAGGCCATGATGGACGGGTATGAGGTCATGCCCATGGACAGAGCGGCGGAGAAGGGCGATATCTTCGTCACCGCCACCGGCTGCCGGGACGTCATAACCCGGCGGCACTTCCTGAAGCTCAAAGACGGGGCCATACTCTGCAACTCCGGCCACTTCAACGTGGAGGTGGACGTGGCGGGCCTTGAAAAAATCGCCGTGGGCCGTGAGGAGGGCCGCAGCGAGCTTGTGAAGGGGTACGTGCTGCCCAACGGCAGAACGGTCTTCGTCCTCTCGGAGGGGCGGCTTGTGAACCTGGCCAGCGGGGACGGCCACCCGGTGGAGATAATGGATATGAGCTTTGCCATCCAGGCCCTGGGCGCCCGGTACATCGCCGACCACCGGGAAAGCCTGGAGACAAAATGCATCGAGATCCCCGATGAGATAGACTATGACGTGGCCCGCCGGCGCCTGGCCGCCTCCGGCATGGAGATCGACACCCTGACCCGGGAGCAGGAGAAATACCTCCGTAGCTGGGAAATCTGATAAAAAAGCACTTCCGAGGTATTTTGGTATATATGACATTCGTTTTGGTGGTTGTTTGCGTATTGTTGACGCTGATTTACTATAGACTATTCAGGAGGAATGAAAATAAAAAATCCGGTACTACAGCAAAGCGGATGGCGATAATTGCCATAGCTGTTGCCGTGATATGGCTCGTCGCTGACCATCATTTCACTCCATCCAAGTGGAAAGCTGACCCAAGAGTTCGACACAAGCTTACAGTCAGCTTGCAGCTGCAATACCGCTTTGTTGGCAAAACAAGGCAGGAGATAACAGATATCCTGGGTGAGGGGAGCGAAACCAATATTTTCAAACGGAGCAGTTTCCCTGCAGGAACAGTTTTAGCTTACTACATAGGGCAGGACGGTGTAGATTCAAGGTGGATGATTTTCCATTTTGACGAAGCTGGTAACTGTACCGATGTCATCTACGACATTTCGTGACGGAGTCACACGTTACAGCAAGCCAAATACTAAAACCCGGCAGCTTTTTTCAAAACTGCCGGGAATACATTTATTTTTCCCAGAACCATTTCTTTTTGGAGCTGGGCTTTTTGTCCTCCAGGGCCTCGGAGAGCTTTTCCACGGCCTCCCGCTGCTCCTTGGTGAGGGTTTTTGGTATCTCCACCGTAACGGTGACCAGCTGGTCGCCCCGGAGGTTGGGGTTGCGCAGGCTGGGGATGCCCTTGCCCCGGAGGCGGAAAACGGTGCCGGGCTGGGTGCCGGCGGGGATATCGTACCTGACCTTGCCGTCCAGGGTGGGAACCTCCACGCTGTCGCCCAGGATGGCCTGGACAACGCTGATGGGGTATTCCAGCTTTACGGTGGTGCCCTCCCGCTGGAAGAACTCGTGGCTCCGGACGGCCACCTCCACCAGAACGTCCCCGTTGGGGCCGCCGTTGCGGCCGATGTGGCCCTCCCCACGGACGGAGACTATCTGTCCGTCGTCAATGCCGGCGGGGAAGGAGACGGAAATCTGCCGCTGCCTGCGGATGAGGCCGTTTCCTCTGCAGCGCTTGCAGGGCTTCAGGATTATCCTGCCCTTGCCTCCGCAGCGGGGGCACTCCGCCGTCTGCTGAACGGTGCCGAACATGGTCTGGACCCGCTGGGTGGTGACGCCCTTGCCCTTGCAGTCCGGGCAGGTCTCGGCGGTGTAGCCCTCCTCGCAGCCGGTGCCCTTGCAGTCCGGGCAGGTCTCCGTGCGGCCCACGGAAATTTTCTTCTCGCAGCCGAAGGCGGCCTCCTCAAAGCTCAGGGTCACGCCCACCCGCACGTCCTCGCCCTTCCGGGGTCTGGTGCGGTTGGAGGAGCGTGTGCCGCCGAAGCCGCCGCCGAAGAAGGAGCCGAAGATGTCGCCCAGGTCGATGTCCCCGAAGTCGGCGTAGCCCGCCCCGGGGCCGCCGGCACCGGCGCCGGCGCCGTAGCTGGGGTCCACCCCCGCAAAGCCGTAGGCGTCGTATCTCTGGCGCTTCTCCTGGTCGGAGAGTATCTCGTAGGCCTCGTTGACCTCCTTGAAGCGGGCCTCGCACTCCTTGTCGCCGGGGTGCAGGTCCGGGTGGTTCTCCTTGGCCAGCTTCCGGAAGGCCTTCTTTATCTCGTCCTCCGAGGCGGTTTTCTGTACCCCCAGGACCTCATAATAGTCTCTTTTATCAGCCATAAGCTTTCTCCAATAATACTGCTTTGCGGAGCCGTGGATTGTCACGGCTCCGCTTTTCGTCTATGCCGGGGTCTTATTTCTTGTCGTCGTCGTCAACGACCTCGTAGTCGGCGTCGTAGTACTGGCCGCCGCCCTGGCCCGCTCCGCCGGCAGGGCCCTGCTGAGCGCCGGGATTGAAGCCCTGGCCGCCCTGGGGGTTAGTGCCCTGGTAGAGCTTCTCGCTGGCCTTGTAGAAGGCCTGGGTCAGAGCCTCCGTGGCGGACTTGATGGCTGCGGTGTCGGAGCCGGCAAGGGCGGTCTTCAGGGTCTGAAGGGCGCTCTCAACCTCCGCCTTCTCAGCGGCGGGGAGCTTGTCGCCGGACTCCTGGAGGATCTTTTCGGTCTGGTATACCATCTGGTCACCCTGGTTCCGGGTGTCCACCTCTTCCTTCTTCTTGGCGTCCTCGGCGGCGAACTTCTCGGCCTCACGGACGGCCTTCTCAATGTCCTCCTTGGACATGTTGGTGGAGGAGGTGATGGTGATGTGCTGCTCCTTGCCGGTGCCCAGGTCCTTGGCGGAAACGTTCACGATGCCGTTGGCGTCGATATCGAAGGAGACCTCGATCTGAGGCACGCCTCTGCGGGCCGGGGCAATGCCGTCCAGGTGGAAGCGGCCCAGTGCTCTTATGACAACACTCCAAGTATTGATAGATGAAACAAACGTCTTCGAAAAGCCTCAAATCTTCGCTAAAGAGTATTGAGTTATCTTTGATAATAGATGCCCTGAACAGTTTATTCCATACATATCTTTCAAGATTACGACTCTGAGGAAAAATACCTATCAATTCAGTATAATCCCGGATTGAAAATGTTCCAGAAATGGAATCCTTATTCTCTTTTTGAAGCACACCCTCGACATAGCGCAGATAAGAAGCACTGACAAGGTCAATGTCATCAGAAATACACTCTATCAAAGAAATGATACTGCCCGGAAGCAAAGCGTCATCAGAATCCAACAACATGATCCATTCCCCTTTAGAATGAATGATGCCT
>JAFPTE010000005.1 GCA_017400415.1 Oscillospiraceae bacterium | reverse complement strand
GGCAGATGGCCAGGTTCCCGGGGATGGTCCAGGTGGTGGTGGTCCAGATGACGAAGTAGGTATTTTCAAGGTCGGAATAAGGGGAGATAAGCCCCTTATCATCGTGAACTCTGAACTTTACGAAGATGGTTGTGACCTTATCGTCGGCGTACTCGATCTCCGCCTCCGCCAGAGCGGTGCGGTCAGAGGGGCACCAGTGCACGGGCTTCTTGCCCTTGTAGATGTAGCCCTTGTCGAACATCCTGCCGAACACCTTGACCTCCTGGGCCTCAAACTTGGGGTCCATGGTCAGATAGGGCAGGTCCCAGTCGCCTACGTAGCCCAGGCGGCGGAAGCCCTTCCGCTGGATATCCACGAAGCTTTTGGCGAAGTCCCGGCAGGCGTCACGGAACTGGGGCACCGTCATCTCCTTCAGATTCAGCTTGTTCTTCTTGATGATGGCGGACTCGATGGGCATGCCGTGGTTATCCCAGCCCGGGGTGAAGGGGGTACGGTAGCCGGACATGGACTTATAGCGGACGATGAAGTCCTTGATGGCCTTGTTCAGGGCGTGGCCCATGTGCAGGTTGCCGTTGGAGAAGGGAGGGCCGTCATGGAGGATGAAGCTGGGCTTGCCCTCGTTCCGCTCCAGCATTTTATGGTAAAGGTCCTGCTCGTTCCATCTCTCCAGCATGGCGGGCTCCCGCTGGGGCAGGCCCGCACGCATGGGAAAGTCGGTTTTCGGCAGGTTAAGGGTGGCGTTGTAATCCTGTGGCATTGTGCAGTATCTCCGTTATTTGTCTTCGTTATAGTTGGAGCCGAACTTCAGGTCGTCAAAGTTGAACTTGGGCCGGGGGGACAGGTCCTCATCCTCGTCTGCCTCAACCTTTTTCAGGTCGGGCATGCGCTTGGTCTCCTCCAGGGAGCTGTCCTGGCCCCGGGCGGAGAGGATCTCGTCCACCAGGTTGTCGATTATGCTGTCCTCCTGCCCCGCGGGCTCCGGCTCCGGGTCCGGATCCAGCTTCACGTCGATATCGGGAACGGGGGCGGTCTCCGGGGCCTTCTCTGCGGCCTTGGTGCCTGCCTCGGGAGAGAATACGGGCTCCTCCGGCTCCTTGGGCTTCACGGTCTCCACGACCTGCTCAGCCTTGGAGAGGAACTCCGCCTGCTTCATGACCAGAGCCTTGGAGGCGGCCAGGAACTTCTCGGTCTCCTGTCTGGCGGCAGTCAGCTTTGCCTGCTGGGCCTCGATATCCGCATCAATGCTGCGGGTGCGCTCATCGGCCTGGGCCTGGGCGTCGGCCATCATCTTGTCGCACTTCTCCTGGGTCTCCTTGAGCATATCGTCGCTCATCTTCTGGGCGGTCAGCAGGGCCATGCGCATGGAGTCCTCCGTCTGGCGGTACTCCTCCACCTTGTCCACCAGCACCTTGAGCTTGCCCTTTAAAACTGCGTTCTCCTTGAGAAGCGAGGTATAGTCCGTGCCCAGCTCCTCCAGAAAGTCGTCCACTGCGGGCATACTGTAGCCGCCGAAGGTGGCCTTGGGGAATTCCTTTGTCTGTATATCCTGAGGGGTCAGCATCTTTTTTCCCATCCTTCCTGCCGGTCTCCCGGCTCTGTCTGTGAATATTGTTTAATCTTAAAAGTAAAGGCCGTTGTTTTCCAGCTCGTCCAGCAGGTCGCCCATCAGATCCACGTTATAGGGGGTGATGAGGTAGGTATTCACGGCGACCTTCTTGATCTTGCCGTCCTGGGCGTAGGCCACGCCGGAGAGAAAGTCCAGAAGTCTCCGGGCGATATCCTTGTTGGTCTGCTCCAGATTCAGCACCACGGTCCGCTTCTCACGGAGGTGGTCTGCGATCTCGGCGGCGTTCTCAAAGCGCTCCGGCTTCACCAGCACCACCTGCAGCTGGGTGGTGGCGTGGATGTTCACCACCTTGTTGTCCCGGCGGTCGGCCACGGCGGTCTCCCGGACGGGGGCGGGTCTGGCGGGGGCGGCGGTCCTGGGGGTTACGGGTATCTTCTCCGGCGTTCTGGGAGAGTAGCCGTCCAGTTCCTCCTCGTCGTCGTCATAGGGCTTGGTCAGGTTCTTTATGGTGTCTAAAAATCCCATGGTACTTCCTCCTGTTACTTGTCTTCGGTTCTGCCGTAGTCTCTGGGGCCGAAAATGGCGGTGCCCACCCGGACAAGGGTGGCCCCTGCCAGGATCGCATCCTCAAAATCCCGGCTCATACCCATGGACATAATTTGCATAATCACATTATCGTATTTTTTTGTCGCCATGTCAACAAAAAGTCTTGCCATATTTTCAAAAAAACTGAAATTTTCCCGTTTTTCTGCGGCGGCGGGGGGTATTGTCATCAGTCCCGCCACCCGAATGCCGGGGTTTTCACCGGCCCGGGCCAGGATTTCCTCCAGCCGCTCCGGCGGCACTCCGCCCTTCTGCTCCTCTGCGGCGATGTTCACCTCGATAAGTATATCCTGGACTCTGCCCAGGCTCAGGGCCCTTTTTGAAATTGCCTCCATCAGCTCCGGCGAGTCCACGGAGTGGATGAGCTCCACCTGGCCCGCCACGTATTTGACCTTGTTCTTCTGGAGCCTGCCCAGAAGCTGTATGCCGGCGTCCTCATAGGCGCCCTGGGCCCGCTTCTCCGTAAGCTCCTGGACCCGGTTTTCCCCGAAGGTCCTTATGCCGCCCTCATAGGCCGCCCGGATGGCGTCCCTGCCGTTTGTCTTGGAGGCGGCCACCACGGTGACGGCATCCCCGCTCCTGCCGGAGCGAACTGCGGCTTCCCTGGCCCTGTCCAGCACCCGCCGGGCGTTATCCCGGACAAGCTCAAGAGGAATGCTCATCTGATCACCGCCCCGTCCTCCAGGTTCTCCGCCCGGACTATTATCTCGGCGCCCACCTTAAGGGCCCCGTCGGCGGAGACCAGGTAGTAGTC